>NZ_JBVVXU010000013.1:0-139846 GCF_055902035.1 Leisingera sp. SA215
TGTCCGGCCTCACATGATGATGTCTCCGTCAATGGTATTATTTCTTCATCGGCGCTCGAGGTGAGCTCTCTTTCGGCAGACCCTTGTCTGCAAACCTCACATCCGGCGGGACCAGCATCCCAACCACTGTCCCGCATTCGGGACCGGAGAACTCCAAAAGAACGGCACCACTCTGTGAAAACGGCATCTATTGTGCCACGCCGGACAACGGCGACGTTCCCTCGGTCACCAAGCCGCCATGCCGTCGCAAAGCAGCCTGATCTCATTAGCTGTCAGGCGGCGGGTCCCAAGGTCGCTCCGTGTGGGACCACTCCATCAGTGGCGAACCGCCAAAGGGCAATCAGCAGCTTTCGGGCAAGCGCAACGATCATCACCTTACGCACACGCCGGCCGGTCTGGCCTGTTCGCTCCCGGAACCAGGTAACCTGCGCGGCACCGGGCTGGTAGCGTAGCCAGAGCCACGCCAGTTCGACCATCGTCGTTCTAAGCCGCCTGTTTCCGGCTTTCCCGATCCCTTGCTCACGCTCTACTCCACCGCTGTTGTAGGGCGTCGCCGTAAGACCAGCATACGATCCCAACGCCTTGCCATTGGCGAAGTGGCGCACGAAAGCCTCGCGAACCAGCACGGTGGCGCTCTGCACCCCGATACCGCGTAACCGGCAAAGCTGCTGGATCATTTTTCCGGCCTCATCCGCAGCGGGTTCCTTAACCACGGCATCACGCTCCCGTTCCAGCTGAGCGATCTGGGTGAGCACGAGCTCGAGCCTGCTCAATAGCCGGTCAATCTTTGCAAATGCGTTCGGCGGCAGCGGCTCACCGAGCCCGGTGCGCAAATCCATCAATCGATGCCGGCGACTCTGGAGGAGCGGATTGTAACCCTCGACGCCTAATGTCGCCAGTACGGCGCCGATCCGGTTGGTCAGGCTGATCCGCTCGGAGATCAACTCCGTTCGCTCGCGGATGCATCGCCGTGCATCCTCGTCGGCTTCGTCCGGGATTGGCACCATGGAACAGACCCGCGGTTCTCCGCAAAGCCACGCCATCAGAGTGCGGAGAAGCAACTCGGCATCTATACCATCGGATTTGGCGCGGCGCATGCGGCGATCAACTGGAACACTCGAAGGCTGGACAACGTGGACCTCCACGCCCTTCGCGATCAACCATCGCGCCAGCCAGAATCCGGACCATCCAGCTTCATAAATCGCGATCACACGATCGACTCGAGAGCCAGCGGCGGCGGCACGGGTCCGATACCCATCGATTGCCGTTTCAAGGGCCAGCTTATCAGGTGCGATCATAGTTCTGGTCTTAGATTGCGGCAGACCAGGCACTTGTGCCGCCAGGACCCAAGACTTGCTGCTCAACTCGATCGCAAGGACAAGCGTGCGGTCGTATTGAACAGATTTCGGCGTATTGAGTGAGTACGACATGACCAGTTCTCCTATCATTGGCATGGCGCAGCCTATCCGCTCTGCGCCACTAATCATGGGATCTGTTCGCGCGGCACACGCGACCGCTTGCTCTGATAGTTTCCGCAGGCCAAGTCCCATACGGGTCTTTCGGACAAGCTTGTGTCCCTGACATTAGGCTTGGTGTTTTGGCTGGCGCGCTGACTGTGCTCCATCATCTCAAAGGTCTTGCTGTCTCGGTCCCTCTTATCATCAGATCAGGCCGTGTGCGGCCGGGCTTTGATGATGTGACCGCTCTCCTTTGTAGATCGTTGGAGACCCACCTTGGCACAATGGTGCCGTCGGGGGGCTGTCACATCATCAAAGCCACTCTACGATACACCGCGCTTGACACTTCTCTATCCTCACCACGACGGTCTTCCGGGTGTTGAGGGGCGTCAGGCCCAGCACTCCATTGGCGGTGGCTGCATTCGGCTTGATACGATGAGCTTCAATGCCGCAAGCGGCAAGGATGCCGTTGTTCGACTGCGCAGTTTCCTACTTGGCCATGAAACGCAAGAACGCGTTCGAAACGTGGCGGCATCTGAGGAGTGCAGATTCTCAGAACGGGATACAAACCGGGATACATATGTTATCACTTGACCACATATCCTTGATATTTTACTTTTTAATTACGCAATAACATATACTTAGCATGACACCCCTGCCATCGGCTTCCTGACATAGCTAAACAAGAAGCTTATACCTCAGAGAGGCTCCAAAGCGCCCCAGTTGGTTTGAGCATCCCCCCGAAGCACCCGTTATCGCGTTATACGTGTGTGGCGGGTTGCCCCTAGACACCCGCCAAAAGTGTTCCGAACTGCCTTTCAATTTTGTTAAGCACGCCGGCAGCCAGCCCTGCGGGCTCTGAGGCTATGTCACCCCAACACAGCATGAACAGCCCGCAGCGTCGCTGCCACCACCTGATCAGCTTCCGCTCGGCTGAGGCAGAACGGTGGCGCAAAACCCAGGATGTCACCCTGCGGCATCGCGCGGGCGATGACCTTGTCCTGTTCCAGCAGCGTGGCCGAGATCTGCGGCCCGATCTTGTCAGCGGCATCAAAGAAGGTGCGGCTGGCCTTGTCCTTCACAAACTCCACGGCACAGAGCATCCCGGTCCCGCGCACCTCGCCCACGTTGGCATGGCCCGACAGCGCCTCAGCCATTGTGGCGTTCAGATAGCCCCCCACCTCGCCAGCGTTCTGTACCAGATTCAGATCGTCGATCAGCTTGAGGTTGGCGACGCCGGCAGCGGCCCCTATGGGGTGCGCCGAATAGGTCCAGCCGTGGCCGATCGGGCCGTTTTCGTCTGTACCCTGTTCCAGCACCTTCCAGACCTTGTCCGAAACTATAGACCCCGACAACGGCGCATAAGCCGAGGTGAGACCCTTGGCGATAGTGATGATGTCCGCCTCGATCCCGTAGTGATCCGAGCCGAACATGCTGCCCAGACGCCCGAAACCAGTGACGACCTCATCCGCAACCAGCAGGATGTCGTGCTTCTTCAGTACCGCCTGGATCGCCTGCCAGTAGCCTGCGGGCGGCGGCACGATGCCGCCAGTGCCCAAGACCGGCTCGCCGATGAAGGCAGCGATCGTGTCGGCACCCTCGCGCTCGATCAGCGCGTCCAGCTCAGCCGCGCAATGGGCGACGAACTGCTCTTCGGTCTGATCAAGGTTGTCGCGGCGGTAGTAATAGGGGGCTTCGGTGTGAATCACCTGCTCCACGGGCAGATCGAACTTCTTGTGGAACAGCTCCAGCCCGGTCAAGGAGCCGGTGACCAGCCCCGAACCGTGGTAGCCGCGCCAGCGGGAGATGATCTTCTTTTTCTCCGGACGGCCCAGGATGTTGTTGTAATACCAGATCAGCTTGACGTTTGTTTCATTCGCGTCCGAACCGCCGAGGCCGAAATAGACCTTGGACATGTTCTGCGGTGCGCGATCCAAAATCATCTTGGCCAATGTGATCGAAGCTTCGGTGCCATGGCCCACATAGGAATGGTAATAGGCCAGTTCCTTGGCCTGTTCGCCGATGGCTTCGGCAATCTCCTGACGGCCATAGCCAACGTTTACGCAGTAGAGGCCGGCAAAGGCATCCAGCAGTTTGTTGCCGTCGCGGTCCTCGATGAACACGCCGGAGGCGGTCTTGATCACCCGGTTCGGGCTTTCGCCGCGGGCGTGCTGGGCCAGATGGGTCGAGGGATGGAAAAAGTTCTTGCGGTCCCACTGGTCGAGTTGGTCGTTCTTCAGCATCTAACTTCCTTTCTCTTCCGCGTGAGGGTCAGGCCCAGTCGCGGCAAACGTATTTAATCTCTGTAAACTCTTCCATGCCGAGGCGCGCGCCTTCGCGGCCCAGGCCGGACTGTTTGGTGCCGCCAAACGGGATCGGCGCGCCGGTCACCTTGGTGCGGTTCACCGCCACCATGCCGTATTGCAAGGCGCGGCTCAGCCGGTAGATCCGCCGCGGGTCGTGGCTGTGGACATAGGCCACCAGCCCGTATTCGCTGTCATTGGCCCGCGCCACCACCTCCTCTTCGGTTTCGAAAGGGATGATGGGGGCAACGGGGCCGAATGTCTCCTCGGACATGATCAGCGCACCGGCCGGTACATCGGTCAGAACAGTCGGCTCAAAAAACAGCGGCCCAAGGGAGTGCCGTTTGCCGCCGCAGGCCAATTTCGCACCCTTTGCCAGCGCGTCAGCCACGTGTTCCTCCTGCTTCTGCACCGCCCTTTCGTTCATCAGCGGGCCCAGGTCGCAATCGTCCATGCCCTTGCCTATGGTCAGCGCCTTGGCAGCCTCGGTGAACTTCGCGCAAAACTCAGCATAAACGGGCCGCTCCACAAAGATCCGATTGGCGCCCAGGCAATCCTGGCCGGAGGTGGCGAATTTTGCCTTGATTGTCTCAGCGACCGCTTTGTCCAGATCGCAGCCCTTAAAGACGACAACCGGCGCGTGGCCGCCCAGTTCCATCACCAGCCGTTTCACCGTGCCGGCGGACTGGCGGTACAACAACTTGCCGATATTGGTGGACCCGGTGAAGGACAGCGCCCGCACCCGGGTGTCGCGTGTCCAGGGTTCCACCACCGTGGACGCCTTGCCGGTCACCACGTTGAACACGCCGGCCGGGATGCCAGCGCGCTCTGCCAGCTCCGCCAGCGCCAGCGCGCTGAACGGCGTTTCGCCCGAGGGATGCGCCACCACGGTGCAGCCTGCTGCCAGTGCGGCGGCTGCCTTGCGGGTGAGCATGGCCGAGGGGAAGTTCCACGGCGTGATCAGCGCTGCCACCCCCACCGGTTCGCGCCACAGCTCCACCTCGGCGTCCGGCAGGTGGCTGGTCACGCCTTCGATATTTGGGCGCTTGGCCTCCTCGGCATAGAACTCTACAAAGGCCGCACCGTAATCGATCTCGCCGCGGGCTTCGGAAAGAGGTTTACCCTGTTCCAGCACCATGATGCGGGCGAGGTCTTCCTTGTGTTCCAGCTGCAGCTCAAACCAGCGCCGTAGAATCGCGGCGCGCTGTTGCGGCAACAGGCCGGCCCAGGCCGCAAACGCCGCCTGAGCCGCATCCACGGCCGCAAAGGATTCCTCTGCCGACAGGCTCGCCACGTGACCCAGCTCAGCACCGTCCGCCGGATCACTGACCGGGAAGGTCTCACCGGTTCCAGCGCCTTGCCACTTGCCGTTAACGTAGGAAAACGAGCGCACCAAGGCCTTGTCGGCTATGTCCGCACGGGCAGAGAGAGCGGTCTCTGTCATGATGTCCCTCCTTATGTCTTGCAGAGGAGACTGCCGGATCGAAGCAGATGAAGTGACCAAAGTTGGCGGCATCAGCAGAGGATTCATCTGCCGCGAGGGTGCCCTTCGCGCGAACAGCGCCGCAGGCGCTGCAGGTCCGCCCGCAAGGGCTGATCATCGCACCCGGTTCAGCCCTGTCCGAGCAGGATATCAAGCGGAGGCGCCCCGCCCCCTTTGACCGGCTTGGTCACGATATAGGTAAAGTAGCGGCTCAGGCCGATGCGGGCGTCCAGCATCTCGTCAAGCAGCCGCTGATAGGCATCTATGTCACTGGTAACGATCTGCAGCAGGTAATCAAATCCGCCCCCCAGCGCCCAGCAAGCGGTGACCTCATCATAGCGCTGCATCGCCGTCTCAAACGCGCGGAAGCTGGCGGCGGTGTGATCTGCGATCTCCGCTGCAACAAACACCGTCACATGCGGTGCCAGTTTCTTGAGGTTGATGCGGGCGCCGTACCCTTCGATCAGCCCGGCCTGCTCCAGCTTCTTCAGCCGGTCCCAGCAGGGGGTCGCTGACAGGCCGATCCGTTCGGCCAGCGCGGCCTTGGTGATGCGGCCCTCGGTTGAGAGCACCCGCAGAATATCAAGGTCGCGCTGATCCAGTTGCATGTGATCCGCCCTATCAGGCCCCGGCGACGCCGACAACAGCCACGCAGTCGCCGGATTTGATCAACCCGGGAAAGTGGCGGCTGATCATCAGGCCCGCGCGGCGGGCACGGTATTCCACCGGCGGCTGCCCGGAGCGGTCCAGCGGCCAGACCCGGGCGATCAGATCGCCCTTGGCCACCACCCCGCCCAGATCGACCATCGCCTCGTAAAGACCGTCGCCCTCGCTGAACAGGAAACAATCGCCATCCGGCATCGACAGGTTCACAGTTTTATCCAGCTGCATCTCGCCCTGCAGGATGCCGGCATGGATCAGTACGTTGCGCAGACCCTTCTTGGCGATCGCATTGCTGCGCGCTGTCGAAGACCCGCCGCCGCCCAGCTCGGTAGTGACCAGCACCTTGCCCATCTCCTCGACCGCGGTGTCATACATGCCCGCACTGTCGATTTCCAAGAGTTGCACCGAATAGGGCGCGTTGAACGCCTTCATCGCGGCAAAGCAGGCCTCCTGTGTCGCCTTATCCTCCAGGATATGCGCGGCTGCAAAGGGCACGAAATCCAAAGTCTTGCCGCCCGAATGAAAATCCACCGCAATATCTGCCATAGGCAACAGCGTGCGCTGGAAGAAGTCGGCGATCTTTTCGGTCACGGTGCCGTCAGGGCGGCCTGGAAACGACCGGTTCATGTTGCCCTTGTCGATGGGCGAGGTGCGGCTGCCTGCTCGGAACGCCGGGTAGTTGAAGGCCGGCACGATGATCAGCCTGCCGGACACATCCTCTGCCTTTGTAGCGGCGGCCAGCTCATGCAGGGCAATCGGGCCTTCGTACTCATCCCCGTGGTTGGCGCCGGTCAAGAGCGCAGTCGGCCCGTCGCCGTTCTTGATCACCGTCAGCGGGATCATCACCGAGCCCCAAGCCGAGTCGTCGCGGCTGTAGGGCAGCTTAAGAAAGCCGTGATGCACCCCGTCCTGATCCAGCGGAATCGTGGGGGAAATCGGATTTGGCTTCATGGCTCAGTCCTTCACCAGCATTTTGCGCGGCACGTTTGACAAGCATTCCGGCCCGTTTGCGCCGATGCGTATGCTTTCAGTGATCTCGAAACCCCAGTCTTCCATCCAGAGACCGGTCATGAAGTGGAAGGTCATGTTTTCCTGCAGCACGGTCGTGTCGCCCGGCCGCAGCGACATGGTGCGCTCCCCCCAATCCGGCGGGTAGCTGACTCCGATCGGATAACCGGTGCGGTTGTCCTTTTCGATACCGTAAGTTTTCAGAACCTTGAAAAACGCCTTGGCGATATCTTCGCAGGTGTTGCCGGCCTTGGCCATTTCAAGCCCCGCTTCCATGCCCTCCAGCACCGCCTGTTCGGCATCCAGGAAGGTCTGCGTCGGTTTGCCCAGGAACACGGTGCGTGACAGCGGGCAGTGATAGCGGTGCACAACGCCGGCGATTTCAAAGAAGGTGCCCTCGCCGGGTTTCATCGGCTGGTCGTCCCAGGTCAGATGCGGCGCGGCAGCGTCAGAGCCTGACGGCAGCAGCGGCACAATCGCCGGATAGTCGCCGCCGATGCCCAGACTCTTGTCATAGCGCAGAGCGGCGTTATAGATCTCCGCCACCAGATCGCATTTGCGCATCCCCGGCTCGACCTTCTCGAAAATCCGCCGGTGCATCCGCTCCACGATCTTGCCCGCCTGCCGCATGTAAGTGAGCTCGGCTTCGGATTTCACCGCCCTCTGCCAGTTCACAAGCGCGTTGGAGTCGGCAAAGCGCGCATTGGGAAGGTGCTTTTGCAGCGATGCAAAAGCCGCGGCGGTGAAATAGTAATTGTCCATTTCAACACCGATGGCACCGCCGTCCAGCCCGCGGTCCTTCAGCTGCGCCGACAGGTAGTCCATCGGGTGGCGCTCGGTCGATTGCACATAGTGGTCCGGGTAGCCGATGATACTGACGGGGGCCATGTAGCAGGTGAGCAAGGCACCGTTGGCATCCTGGCCGCGGCCGTACCAGATCGGCTCACCCTCCAGGCCAATGATAACGCATTGATGCACATAGAAGGACCAGCCGTCATAGCCAGTCAGCCAGTTCATGTTAGAGGGATCGGTGACGATCAATAGATCAAGCCCGCGGCGGACCATCTCGGTGCGGGTCTTGTCGAGGCGCTCTTGGTATTCAGCGCGGGAGAAATACAGCTTGGGGTTTGCCATATGCGTGGGTCCTAGTTGATCAGCTGGTGAATGTTGGGGCAGCGCCCGCCGCGTCTGTCCGCGCATAGACGCCCTGCACTTCGGTTCTTGCTTCTGCAACGCTATAGCGCCAAGTGGCGGCCTGTGCGGCGCCGCCCGTCAGCCCAATCCCCGCTGCCGTTAGTGCAGCGGAGGTAACTTTGACAGTCTGAGCCATGTTTTCCTCCCAAGTCCCGCAGGTGCCTGAGCACCGTTTCGTCAGGCCTGAAAGGGATTGTACCGCATGTCAATTTTTTTATTGTCACAGGACAATCAGTACATAAGGGGTGAAATCCCCTCAGGCAGGCGTCCCAGCATGCCGGCAATCAGCTCCAACACCTGCGTGAATCGATCCAGATCCTGAATACTGCCGAGCGACAGACGCACCGCATTCGGCGGCGGTGTCTTCGGGGTCAGGAACGGCGGGTCCGGTGCCACCGCGACTTTCAGCTCACGCGCGTAAGACACGAAACTGCCGGTGCTCCAGCCCATGGGCAGCGGCAGCGGCAGCGGCAGCCATAGATGCAATGCCGAAGGGTGGCCCTGCCAGTGCCAGTCTTTCAGCACCTCTGCCGCGATAGCTTAGCGCTTCGCCAGCGCGCTCCGCTGCCACTGCGCCAGCTCCAGCGCAGTGCCGTCCTGCACCCAGCGGGTGGCTGGTTCGCACATCAGCGGCGTCGCCATCCAACCGAACACGACAATCCGCCCGGTCAATGCCGGCAGCAGATGCTCCGGCGCCACCATGTAGCCTGCGCGCAGCCCCGACACGGTGCATTTGGTAAACGTCGTCAAATAGATCGACCGCTCCGGGGCAAGAACGGCAACCGGCACCGGGCGACCCTCGGCAACCGGACAAAGGCATCGTTTCTGATGATGTGCAGATCATGTTTGCGGGCGATCCCCACCAGCGCACGGCGGCGATCTTCAGGCATCATTCCCGCCGTCGCGCTAGCCAGAGACGGAAGCAAAAACAGAACCTTGGGGTTGCCACCCAGACAAACCCGATCAAGTGCATCCCGAAGGATACCATCCGCATCCACATCAACCCCTGCTAGGTTCAAGCCCAGATAGGAACACCCCGAAACCAGCAAATGGTGAGTGACCTTGTCTGACACCACGGTGTCGCCAGGCCGGGTCAGCGCCGATAGTGCAGCTTACATGCCGTGACTGACCGCATTGGTCATGATGATCCGCTCCGGCGGCACCTCCACACCGCAATGCAGCAGCCACCGCACTCCGGCGGCCCGGCGGGCGTCATGACCGATGTTCGGGCGGCAGGACAGATAGTAGCTCGAATCCAATTCCTCCGGCAGGTCCCTCGGCGCTTGCTCGAACCGCTCTGCGTGCTGCTGCGAGAATGCCGGACGTGAAATCGACAAGCAAATCCGCCGCCCCGATCAGAACTCAGCAGAAACGGCTGATCATTGGGCTTGTCAGGATCCAGAACGTAGCTGCCCCGGCCGACTTGGCCGTCAATAAGCTTTTGCCGCCGCAAACTTTCATATGGCTTGCTGGCAGTGTGGACACTCAGCCCGAGATCATCGGCCATTTTGCGGTGGGTCGGCAACTGCGCCCCCTGCTCCAGCTTGCCGTCTGAGATTGCCCGTGCGATGGCCAGCGCAAGGCTCGCATGCAGGGGGGAGATCAAGGTAAAGGGGTCAGGACCCCAAATTGTCATGCAACATTTTGGAATTCTCAGCAGCAGTTTCGCAATACAATTTCCGCCACGCTGATTTCCAAAATCTCAGCAATCACCCAACTTTCGGCTTTACCGGACATCGGTCCGCCTGAGCAGCGCAGCCAGGGCGGCTCACCGGCCAAAACAATCCGCTATGCGTAAGTGTTGCATCTAACCAACTTAACGAAACAATCGTCGCCGCGCATGGCTCCGACGGTATTGAGGACTAAACTGATAACCGGAAAAGCATGTTGCGGCCGACAGTCAGGAAAAATACTTGTCAGGAAATTGTTCAGCGCGCGAAGTACAACCCTGTCTCGCAATGTGGGGATCGACACCTGTCTTGGTGCGCACTCAGCATTTTTCAGATTTAGCTTCTGTCGATACGGAAAGATCTTGCAGGTGCCGGAAAGAGCACGCCGCGCAATTAGATGCACGTCTTCATCACAAGACTGCAACAAGCGCTCATAGCTTGTTCCGTCCACTCCACGTGCAACATCTTCTTTCAGGTGCAGGTCCACGATTTCTTGGAGGCTACGCCCCGAGAAATGCGCGGCGAAACGGTCAGCAGAACTCTTACTCATAATTTCGGTTTCGAAACATCTGCGAAGTCGATGCCTTACCCGCCTAAAACGAAGGGCACAGTTGCGAAGATTACCAGTAGAACTCGCGAAAGCGCCCAATCGAGTGCGTAGGAGCGGCGCCGCCACCAGCCCATGCACTAAATCGCTCCGCGATATGGGCGCCTGTGGCTGGCGTTGTGGGAAACCGGGATTTTTTTCGCGTTTTTTGGTGTTGGGTGTGTGCTGTCAGGCGAGGTGATTTTGCCTCGGTTGACAGAGGGGTTTCCCATGACCGTTCAGCAGTCTACACCGATGGCACGCCTTCGGGCCCGGATGATTACCGATATACCGGCGCGCAATCTGGGACCGGCTTCTCAAACCAGCCACTTGCGGGCCTGCAAGCGGTTTGCAGCCTGGCTCGGACGGTCCCCCGAGACCGCGGCACCCGACGATGTGCGGGACTTCCAGCGGCATCTGATGGAAAGCGGGACGAGTATCTGCACCCGCAACCAGACCATGACCGGGGTGAAGTTTCTGTTCCGGGTGACGCTGCGCCGCCATGACCTGGCCGCGGAGGTTTTTAGCCTCAAGGAGCCGGTGAAGGTGCCGCTGGTGCTGAGCGGCAACGAGGTCACGCGCATCCTGGTCATGGCACCAAGCTTGAAGGCGCGTGTGATGCCATCGCTGGCCTATGGCTGCGGCCTGCGTGCGGGCGAGGTCGTCCGGCTGAAGGTTGACGACATTGACGGCGCCCAAAACATCATCCACATCGTGCAATCCAAGGGCCGCAAAGATCGCAACGTGATGCTTCCCGCCGGCATTCTGGGACTATTGCGGGATTGGTGGAAAGAACGTCCCGCCGGTCAGGACCCCGGCGTGCCCGGGCCTGATCGGGTCATTGTCCCCGGCTATCGCGGCAAGCACCTGTCTGCCCGTCAGTTCTCGCGTCTGTTCAAGCAGGCCGCGCGAGCCGCGGGCATCACCAAGCCTGTGACGCTGCACAGCATCTGTGTGAGCCAGGCATGAGTGTCGACGGCGTTCATCTTGCAGGTTTCAATCATCGACGCGAGGAATGCCCATTTCCGGGCACCGGCGCCATGCCCGGCAAACAGAGCGTTCTTCCTGTTCAAAGCGAACGGTCGGATTGTCCGCTCGCACCACTGCCCGGCAGGCGATTGCGCGGCAATCTGCCGGGAGGGGGAATTGGAGTCCAGTTCCACGCGACCGTCGTCGCGGAACCCGGTCAGACCTGCCCAGAATCTGAAGATGAAGTTCAGGACATCGCCGATGGGGGATTTGGAGAAGACACAAATGCGGTTTTCCTTGCGCCAGTTCGCCATTTGCCCGATCAGCGGTTTTGAGCGCTCCTGGCGCGCCGCTTTTCGATCCTCCTGACATTGGCCCCGGATGTCCTTTTCGATGCACTAGAGAGCCTGGATCTGGATCAGACCATCGACCGCAATCGGGGTGGCTTTGCCGGATTTGGCGACCTCGAAAAGTTTGCGCCGGGCGTGTGCCCAGCAGTAGGCCAGTCGGATCGTGTCCCCCTGACGCTTGAGCAGGCGGTTATAACCCGCGTATCCGTCCACTTGCAGGGTGCCGGTGAAGCCTTTCAGAATGTCTTCCACGTATTGGCCGGACCGCCCCGTCGCATGGGTGAAGGCCACACCCCGGGGGGGGGCCCCTGCCCCATGGCCGGTCATCGCGTGCAAGCGCCCAGAAGTAGCCGGTTTTGGTCTTCTTGCGACCGGGATCGAGCACCGGGGCAACCGTTTCATCCATGAACAGCTTGCCCGAGCGTTTCAGGTCAGCCATCAGCGCATTAAAAACGGGACGTAGCTCAAAGCCTGCGCGACCCACCCAGGCTGCCAATGTGGAGGGATCCAGATCGATGCCC
The DNA here is from genome assembly GCF_055902035.1 of Leisingera sp. SA215. NCBI lineage: Bacteria > Pseudomonadati > Pseudomonadota > Alphaproteobacteria > Rhodobacterales > Roseobacteraceae > Leisingera > Leisingera sp. SA215. Next base: position 12,205 of record NZ_JBVVXU010000013.1, read on the forward strand.
TGACGGCTGTAGATTTGCGCCTGGCGGTACAATGGCAGGTGATCGGTGTTCATTCCGGGCTTACACCGCCCACCGGGCCGACGGTCCCCTCCGAACTTGCTGACGATCAAATGCACTGCCCGGTATCCCCAAACACCTTCGAACAGAGCGCCGAACTGCGCCTTTGTCATAGACAATGGTGCCTTTACTTAGCTTCGGCCAAACGAACCCCGCTCCTTCAATGCGCTTGTAGACCAGAACAAGACCAGTCCCATCCCAGATCAGGATCTTCATCTTGTCTCGGCCCTCCGACCTGAAGACGAAGAAAGCCCCAGAGGAAACTCGATAGTCATGCTTCCACAGAGATTACGGCCAAGTCCACTTTGACTTCCGGAAGGCGCAAGCATCTCGGCAACGGGTGCGCTGCCCTCTACACTCACTGCAGCAAACGCAGGGCCTTCCACGTGAATTTTCTCTCCGCGACGTCGCCGATCGGCAACCGACCATTTGCGGACAAGGCATTCGTGCGTTCCAAGCCCCGCTGCGATATCTCCGGGTGACTGGCCTTCTTCCCGAATGCGTCGTGTGGCTTCCCATTTCAACTCGTTGTGCCAGATGTTCTTCCCAGACGCCGGCTTGCGAATTTTGAACCCCCAGACCTGGTCGCCGACATGCGGACCTCCTGCTAGTTGCCGGGGCCTGAATACCATTCACAGTGCAAGCAGGTTTAGGGGGTGTTTAGGGGGGCAGATGCAACACTTACCGCTATGCGCAGCCTCGGAAATCACCAAGTCCTCCCGCGGTTTCGCAATGGGCAAATTCGGCTGCCCCTTGATGCAATGGCCCGCACCCCCGCCCCAGTCAGAGCACACTTGCAGACCCGAAAGGCTGGACATCGGCAATACGGGCACGGGCCGGTCATCCCAGTTTCAGCACTTGCTCGATTACATATGCGGTTTGTGCGTCAGTCTGAGCAGGCCCAATCGGCAGGCTGATCACTTCCGCAGCCAGCGCTTCGGAAACAGGGAACGCTCCCTTGGTATAGCCAAGCCCGGCATAGGCGTTCTGCAGATGCGGCGGTTTGGGGTAGTGGATGACGGTGCCGACCCCAGCCCCTTCCAGCCGGGCACGGAAAGCATCCCGGTCCGGATGGCGCACAACAAAGAGATGCCAGACCGGGTTCGCCCATTTCGGCACCACCGGCAGCACCAGGCCGGATGCGGACAGCGCGTCCAGATAACGGGCGGCAATTGCTTGGCGGCGGGCATTCCAGGCATCGAGCACTTGCAGTTTCACCTGCAGTGCAGCCGCCTGGATCGGGTCCAGGCGGCTGTTCTGACCAGACAATTCATGCTCGTATTTAACCGCCGAGCCATAGTTCCGCAGCATCGAGACCCGCGCCGCCAGCTCCGGCGAGGTGCTGGTGAATCCGCCGCCATCGCCCAATGCACCCAGATTCTTACCCGGGTAAAAGCTCCAGCAAGCAGCCTCGCCAAAGCTGCCGATCCGCTTGCCTTTGTATATGGCACCATGCGCTTGGGCAGCGTCTTCCAGCAGGTGCAACCCGTGCTGCCCGGCCAGTTCTATCAGCGGATCCATGTCAGCAGGCTGGCCATATAGGTGGACCGGAATGATGGCCTTGGTGCGGGGCGTTATGGCGGCGGCCACCGCATCCGGGTCGACATTGTGGGTGGCCTCCAGCGGCTCCACCGGAACGATGGTTGCACCGCAATAGCTGACTGCCAGCCAGGTTGCGATATAGGTATTTGCGGGCACGATGACCTCGTCTCCCGGACCGATTTCCATTGCCTTCAACGCCAGGATCAGCGCGTCCAGCCCATTGCCAGTGCCTAGGCAGTGAGGAGCACCGGTGTAGCGGGCGAATCCGGCCTCAAACGCTTCAACCTCAGGACCCAGGATGAAATGCCCGGACCGCGCAACCCGCAGCACAGCTGCCTCCAGCCGGTCCTGAATTTCGGCATGGGCGCCGACGATATCAAGGAACGGAACCCTCATGCAGCACCTGCTGCAGCTTTGAATTGATCATAATCGCGGATGTAGTCCGCTTCGTCATAAACTTCGGATGTCAGCACCATGCAGACCGCCCCCGAAGAGAAGTTGTCCAGATAGCGCCACATCATCGGGCAGACATACAGCCCATAATAGGAGCGGTTCAGATGGAAACGCTTGGTCGCGAAGCCGTCATCCAGCAGGATATCGAAGCTGCCCGACATGCAGATAATAAACTGATGCAGCGCCTTGTGCGCGTGCTCGCCCCTGTCAGCCCCGCCCGGCACATCGTAGAGATAGTACACCCGCTTGATATCAAAGGGAATATGGTTGCCGCCTTCGACAAAAGTCAGGTTGCCCCGCACGTCTGTTATCTTGGGCAAGTCAATGATTTTGCAGTCAGTCAGAGGCACGGAAACCGCCTTCGCATTTGAATGTCCCTTGTGTATATGCATATCTGAACCGGACCAGCAAGCAGCGCCGGCCGCCAGGGCCGCCTCAATCAAGGACAACGTCCCTCCCATGAGCAAAAAGCTACTGATCATCGGTGCAGGTGAATTCGCCGACATCGCCTACGAGTATTTCACCGTCGACAGCGACTATGAGGTCGCGGGTTTTGCGGTGGAGGCAGAGTTTCTGACCGAGGAAGAAAAATTCGGCCTGCCCGTGGTGGCGCTGGAAACAGTGGAAACCGTGTTCCCCGCTTCTGAGGTTGAGGCGCATGTGGCCGTGACTTCGACCAAACTGAACCGGATCCGCGCACGGCTGATCGAAATTGCCCGCAGCAAGGGCTACACGCTAGCCAGTTTCATCAGCCCCCATGCCATGGTTTGGCGCACGGCAGAGCTGGGCGACAATATTTTCATTTTTGAGAACAACGTGGTGCAGCACGGGGTCACGATTGAAAGCGGCTGCGTGCTGTGGTCGGGCAACCATATCGGCCATCAGACCCGGATCCGCGAGCACTGTTTCCTGGCATCGCATGTGGTGGTCTCGGGCTACTGCGATATCGGTGCACGCAGCTTTGTCGGGGTCAATGCGACCTTTGCCGACAATGTGAAAATCGGCGAGGACTGCTTTGTCGGCATGGCAGCAGCCGTGAACAAGAGCTTTGACACCCCGGGCCAGATCCTGAACGGCAACCCGGCGGAGCCTGCCAAAGTCTCCTCCTACCGCTATTTCCGGATCAAACAGTAAAATGGGCTGGGTCAAGAAAGGGCTGGTATTTGCCCCGGATGGAAACCTGGACTGGGCCAGGCATTCCTTTATGACACCTTGCCCCTGGCAGCGGGACGAAGACACCATCCGCCTGTTTGGTGGAATGCGTGACAATCATGGGATCAGCCGGATCGGCTGGGTCGACGTCGATGCCTCCGACCCGCTGCAGGTCAAGGCTGTTTCCGACCAGCCCGCGATCGGATTGGGAACGCCGGGCATGTTCGATGACAACGGCATGATCCTAGGCGATGTCCTGGAGGTCGCAGAGAATGAGCTGCGGCTGTACTATGTCGGCTTTCAGCTGGTGGAAAAAGCCAAGTTCCTGGCCTTCAGCGGTCTGGCCGTGAGCCGCGACCGGGGCAATAGTTTTGAGCGGGTGCAGCAGACGCCGGTTATCGACCGCTGCCCCGAAGGTGCCTTTATCGGTGCCCTGCACTCCATTGCGGTGCGACCTGACGGCACCTACCGGGCCTGGATCTCCCGCGGTTTCGGCTGGCAGGACATTGGCGGGCGGCTGTTCCCGCAATATGACTGCTGGACGCTGACCAGCGAGGACGGTGTGCGCTTTGACAATGCCACCGCGCAGCGGATCATCGCCCCTGCCCCGCAAGAATACCGGATCGGCCGCCCGCGGGCGAACCAGATGCCGGATGGATCCTGGGAGCTGCGGGCGACCTCCGATACCCTGGCCAAACAATACGCCAGCTTCCGCTTCACCTCGCCTGACGGGGTGAATTTCAGCCGCACCGGTGACGAGGAACTGCCCCGCGGAGGCGCCGGTGCCTGGGACGGCGAGATGGTCTGCTACCCGGCGCGGATCGATACGGAGCAGGGCCGGAGCTACTTGTTCTACAACGGCAATAACATGGGCGCCACCGGTGTGGGCGTCGCCGTCCTTGAGGATTGAGCCGTGGCAATCGAGGTTCAGCGCTATGCAGCGGAAAACGCCAGCCAGTGGGACGACTTCCTGAAGGCGTCGAAAAACGGCACCTTCCTGCTTCAGCGCGAGTTCATGGACTACCACGCCGACCGGTTTCAGGATCATTCGCTGATGATCCATGAAGACGGTAAGCTGCTGGCCGTGATGCCCGCAAATGCCGATGGCAGCGTGCTGAACTCCCACGGCGGGTTGACCTATGGCGGGGTGGTCTCCGGTGCGAAGATGAGTGCTGAACGCATGCTTGCGGTGTTCGACGCACTGGGCGCCTATCTGCGCGCCGCCGGGTTCACCGGAGTCAATTACAAGGCGATCCCCTATATCTACCACAGCCAGCCCGCCGACGAAGACATCTATGCGCTGTTCCGGCACGGAGCCCAGGCTGTACGCATCGATGTGTCAGCCACCATCGCAGTACCCCGCCGCCTGCCCTTTGGCAGCGGTAAGAAGGACGGGCTGCGCAAGGCGCGCAAGGCCGGGTTGGAAATCCGTGAAAGTATTGATTGGAGCGCCTGCTGGACTCTGCTGACCCAGGTTTTGGGCGACCGCCACAACGCGCGGCCAGTGCATAGCGAGACGGAGATCCGACTGCTTGCGGGTCGTTTTCCTGACCAGATCCGGATGTTCGGTGCCTTTGACAAAGATCGAATGATCGCCGCCGTGGTGGTTTTTGATTGCGGCCGGACTGTGCATGTTCAGTATATTGCCGCGTCGGAACAGGGCCGCTTGAAAGGTGGCGTCGACTTGATCGTTCACCACCTGCTGGACACCGTCTTTGCCGGCAGTGCATGGCTCGACTTTGGCATTTCAACCACCGATCAGGGACGGACATTGAACACGGGCCTAGCCAAGCAGAAAGAGATGTTCGGCGCCCGTAGCACGGTGTATCAGCAGTACCGCTGGCAGCTCACCTGACAAATTTTCTGCCGTCCGGATCGCCGCCCGAGGATGCGGCCGGCCGAATAAAAGGACATCCAATGACTCATGAACCCGCCGCCAGTTTCATCCTGCTGTCCTATTGCCAGGAAGACACTATTGCCGCGTCAGTGAAGTCTTTGCTGGACCAGAATTGCGAAGCGATTGAGATCATCATCTCGGATGATGCCTCTCCAGACGGGACGTTTGAAAAGATCAAGCAGCTTACCGGAACCTATTCCGGTCCGCACCGGATCGTGGCCCGGCGCAACGAAACCAATATGGGCGTAAACCGCCATATCGAACATGCCATCGACCTTGCCACCGCCGACCTGATGATCTGGACCGCCGGTGACGACCGCAACGCACCCAACCGGGCCCAGCGGGTTATCGACAGCCACCGGAAAACCGGCGCCAAACTGCTCTATTCAGATGCGGAAACCGTCGGCCCGAACGGAGAGCCCGGCGAGGACGCCTACCGCCGTGCCCTGTTCTACAAGGACTTCCGCACCGAGGATGCGGCCACTGCGTTTTCGCTCTACTTGGGCGCAACTGCTGCTTGGCACAAGGACCTCTATCGCAAATATGGCGGCTTCCCCAAGGACAGCGCCTATGAGGATCTGATCCTCGGCTTCCGCGCCCTGCTGGAGGACGGCCTGCACTACATTCCCGAGAAGCTGGTGATCTACAAGGAAGATGTCGGCATCTCAGCCCAGCTGACGAAGAAGATCAGCACTCTGTCCAATCAGGACCGCAGAACACGGATGCTGAAAGGGCAACTGGCCGTCCTGGAGCAGCGCCTTGCGGATGCCAAAACATTTGGCCTGGCGAAAAATTCGCCAGTTGTCAGGAAGATGACGCAAGCCGCCGGGAAGACCGGCGCACGACTGGATTTCTATGACGGTATCAGCGCCGTTCTGGCCAGCCAGGACTATGGCTGGGGGGCCAAGCTGCAGGGCATCGCCAGCGAAGGCATGCGCAGGCTGCGCAACAGGTGACGGAGCAGAACCAATGCGCAGGTCCAGCCTGCGGGCTGCAGATAGTCAGGCTTGCAGCCTCCAGGAGTCTTCCTGATCCAGACCGTCTGAAACAGACCCGGAATCTGAATTTGTCCTGAAGGCGCTGATGGCTCCGGCCATGGCCCGTGCCTCTTTCGACAGACCCAGGCTTGAGGAGGTGACCTCTTCGAACAGGGCAGCATTGCGGGTGGTGGCGTCGTCAAGATTGGACATAGCCGAATTGATCTCCTGCAGGCTGCCGGATTGTTCGGAAGAAGCCTGGGAAATGGTCTTCATCAGATCCGCTGCAGCCGCGACAGAGGTGGAAATTTCACCAATTGCCGTGCGGGTCTGTTCCACCAGATCCGCACCGAGTTCAACATTCTTGCCGGCCTCATCCACCAAAGCAGAGATTTCAGTCGCAGCTTCTTTCGACCGGTGCGCCAAGGTTCGCACTTCTGAGGCGACCACAGCAAAGCCCTTGCCAACAGTGCCCGCACGTGCGGCCTCAACCCCGGCGTTCAACGCCAGAAGATTGGTTTGCTGGGCAATCGCCTCGATCATGCCGATGATCTGCGAGATTTTCTCCGAGCTTTCCTTGATTGCTTCCATCGCGCCGTAGGTCCGCTTCACCACCTCAATGCTGGCGCTGGCATTCTCGCGCGCCGCTTCAACAGAGGCTGACGCCTCGCTCGAAGCCTGGGCGGTGCCGGTGATGGAAACCGAGAGCTGGTTCACAGCAGCGGCTGTGCCGGCCAGCGTCTGCGCAGTATGCTCCGACCGTTCGGACAGATCGCGGGAGGCCAAGGAGATTTCAGTGCTGCCGCCGGCAATCGACTGGCCGCTTGCGCCGAGGCTGCTCACCGACACCTCCAGTTTTTCCAGCGCGGCATTGAAATCATCTCGCAGCTTCGCATAGCCCTCGCCCATTTCGCACTGGATCCGGGCTGTCAGATCGCCTTGCGACAGCTGCTCCAGCCCCGCGCCAATGGCCGCGACCGCCGCCGTCTGCTCTGCCAGGCGGGCATTACGCTCTTCCTCCGCGGCAGCCTCGACCTCTGCCTTCTCCACCAGCCCGTCGCGGAACACCGACAGCGCTGTGGCAATCCGGAAGATTTCGTCACTCGACCGCTCATACCCCGCCACAGGGCGCAGGTTGCCAGCAGCCAGCCGCTCGGTGGTGGCGCTGATATTTGCCAGAGGGCGCAGGACAAAAATCCGGGTCAGAACCAGGGACGCAACGAACACTGCTGCAGCCACAACCGCCAGAATCTGCAGTTGGCGCTGCGCCGCTCCCACCTCATTCGCAAGACCGTCCGCAATGGATGCAATCTCCAGCTGGCTTTCGGCCCCCAGACTGGTTGCACGATGCGCAAATTCCAACACTGCATTCACCGTTGCCTGCGCCGCCGCCGCCGCCGCCGCAGTAGCCTCCAGTGACGCCACTTTAAAGACCGGCAGCCCCTCGGAAGAACCAGCAAGAGCAACCAATTCTTCAAGCTCCTGCGCAAAGACCCCATCGTTGAAAGCGGCATAGCCCTGAAGCGCCTTGGAGGCTTCCTGCAGCGGAGCTGCAGCTGCGTTGGCAGAACCGATATCATGCGCAGCGGCCACATCCAGTGCCGCGACCTGAAAGGCACTGATCCAGCCGTTGATTTCCAGCAGCCGCTGCAGCACGCCGACCTCGTTATCCAACAGTCCCTGAATGGCCGTCCGATTGTCAGAACTCGCCTGGGTTGCTGCAACAGAAAGGGTGAACACCATGCGCTCCATTGCCTGGGTCAGCGGGCGTACGCTGGCGTTGCGAGCACTCAGCACAGCCTTACGGCTGTCTTTCAGCTCCTTGCGGCTGGCGGTGAGTGTATAGCGGAACAGTTCCACACCGGCACGGACCTTCTTGGCCCTGAATGTGTCCAGGCCCAAATCTTCCAGCCGCCCCATGACCGGCTCCAGCCGGCTCAAAGCGTCATTGGCCATCTTTTTGAGCGCCCGCTTGGTCGGAACGTCGCGCACATGGCCCAAGGCCAAGGCCGCACCGGACAAGACACTGATATCAGCGCGAGCCTCCAAAAGCGCTTGCAGACTGCCGAATTGTTGCTCAACCAGATTTTTAAGCACCTTATCAACTTGGCCAATGGTGTCTTCTCCGCCGACCATCAAACTGTCGCTGGCTTTTGATGCGACCTCGACAAGCTTCTCCTGCACCGTTTGACTGAGGGCCTGCAGGCTGGCGGTCTGGGAGTCGATCCAGGCCTGGTTGCGGAAGGCGTCTTTGCGGGCCGTGATCAGATCATTGAGCATTTCCGAGGCCGCAGCAGCCTCCGATTCAAACTGAGTCCGCTTTGCCGCAGGCAGTTCTTCCAAGCTGTTTTCCAGATGTGAAATCGCGGCAGCCGCTTCCTTCTCGGCTTGAGCAAGTTCTTCAACTGATCCAGCTTGCAACACCGTGATCATGGCATCCTTTGCCCGGCTTCCCGCCTTGATAAGGTGGCCGCTCAGCTCCAGCAGGGGCACTTTCTGTTCCGTCAAAACCTCCATCTGGCGGCCGGCTTGGGAGAAAACCAGAGTGACCAGGATGCCGCCGACAGCTAGTGCAGCCCCCATCGCCATCAGGATCAGCGTGATTTTTGCGCCGAGGCTTGAAAACAAACGGAAACCGCGCTTGGCGGGAAGTTTTTTCTTTGAAGTCATAGTATCATCCATGGCATCCGCCCATATTCTTTGCCAAGACCGGACGAGCTTCCGGCCCCGCCGTCGCCATCGGCAGGCCAGGCATTCAATGGTGCAGGACCGCTGCCGCACAGCTACCTGCGTCTCCTAAGTAAAATCGACGCAAGAACGTAAAAAAAACATGAGCGGCAATCGTAATATCAGTTAGATTTTACCGACTGGCTGTGAGCGTGACCTGCTGGAAACGCCGGTTCAGCACCACCGTTCAGGTTTCGCCGGAGAGACGGCGCGCCGCGTGCAGGGGCAAATTTATGGTTTCGGTAACAGGTCTGTAACCGGAAAGCGGATCGAAGACATGCCGGATCTGCCCGCCATCGCGGCCGGTGGTCAGCAGCACCGGACGGCCATTCACCTGCTTGCCGGAAACAGTAACTGGCAAGGTGCCTGTCAACCAGCCGCCATAACTGACGGCGCCGCCACTGCTGCGAATGACAATTTCGAAATAGTCCAGCGCAGCCATTTTGAAGATCAGATCCGGCACGTCGCTTGGCGCGCCGCCCAGATGCTCGACCGTAAGTTCGGCACCTATAAGGTTTTGCACTGAATACCCCCAGCGATGCATGAAATCCTCAACAACATTCAGGATCTCTTGCGTCCGCTCCTCGGGCCGCACACCCGGGCCGTATTCCGAAAACCGACGTTCGAAAGACAGTTTCTCAGGCACTCCGCCTCCTAGACCTTGGTTCAGGGCCAAACTGACCGATTTGATGCTGGTTACTGCAAGACCTGGCACGCACCCCCGCCCCCTGCAAAAGCTACTATTGAAATACAGGTTTCACTGCGTCACAGCGGTTTTTGCATAACCGTCTGGCCAGCCTATTCCGGCACCCCCGCTTGGCGCAAGGCGGAAGCCCATTCCTGTCCCGCCGGGCTCATCGCCGCAGGATTGTCGCGCTGGAACTGCGACAGACAGAACTCCGGCGCCGCCTCAAGCAGCTTTTTGACTGTGCTTCGGGCTTCCGCGCCCCGACCGGACATTTGCAGGGCGATCGCCTTGGAACGAAGCGGCACTGGAAAGGCTCCCTTTGCTTCCAGTGACCGCTCAGAAAGCTCAATTGCGCGGCCAAAATTGCGGGCGGACAAGTACGCCAGCGCCGAAAGCGCGTCAAAATAATACCGCTGCGGCCCTAAGGGGGTCAGCCGCCGGGCCGCGTCGGTCATTTGCACCGCCTCATCCGGCATGTCCTGATACGCCAGTGTCGCTCCTTTCAGCAGCAGCGCCAGCGCTTCGTTCGGATTGTCGCGCAATGCCAGGTCATAGGCGTCTTGTGCCAGATCGAAGCGGAACGTCAGATGGCTGGAGATAAGCCCTTTGAGGGTATGAGCCAATGAGAAGCCCGGTGCAGCCTCGATGGCGGCCTCTGCCATCCGACTGGCCAAACGGCTGTCCTCTCCACGGTTCGGAGACAAGCCCTTTTCAACCCGCATCACATGCCAGAATCCCATCCAAGTCAGCGGCAGCGCATGCTTTGGCTCCCGTTCAAGCAGATGCGACAGGATCTCGTGCGCTTGCTGGAATTTGCGCGTGTCCATTTCCTGCATCAGTGAAATCGCCGCCATCAGCAGAGTATGGCTTTCCAGGGTGGACAGCGGCTTGAAGCCCGCCAGCCGGACAGCTTCGCCCGCGGCGGTTTGCCCGATTTGCTGAGTGGCATTGCGCAGCACCGCACTGCGGCCCCTCAGCAGGTTGCCCTTGCTGCCCTCGAAACTGCGCGACCAGATCACTTTTTCGCGGAATGTATCATGCAGATCAATCTCAGCCCGGAACCGGTTTCCGTCGCAGCTGACTGTGCCCGACACCAAGTAATCGACCCCCGCGACAGAGGACACTTCGGCCGGACGCACCGTTTCCGGATCAAATTGACGCGATGCCAGATATGAGGTGACAGTGAACGCCCAGCTGCGCGATAGATACCGCGACAATTCTTCAGACATCAGCGATCCCAGCGGCACAGAGGCCTCGCCCGGAGCACGATGCACGAAGGGCAGCACCGCAATCGAAGGCAACAGGCCATCCATGATAAGACGGCCTGGCGATGTTCCCGCCTGCGGTCCGGACCGGGTCGCTCCGCGGGTGAATTCCGCCCGGATTTCGCTCAACCAAGCATTAAAAGCGGTCTCATAAGGCAGCTCGAACCCTTCCATGAAAACCGCATTGCCCGCGCAGCTGTCGAGCTCCACCCGGGTCAGGTCGAGGATGATCCGTTCCCGGTTTGCAAACAGCAGTTTGGCTGCTTCGGGCCCCAGATGCCGGCGCAGCGTCGACAGGGCAGTTCGCAGGCTTGCCTTTGCCTGCTCGGGCTGCGCCAGACACCACAACGTCTTCTCCAGAAACGCCCGCGTGCGGATCCCGCCGTCAGCAGTGGACAAAAGCGCCAGCAGAGCCTGATGTTTCGCGCCAAGCTGAACATTAGCTCCACCTGCGTGAAAGACGCCGAATGCGCCGAACCGGCATATCCTCAGAAGAACAGTCATCCGTTGACTCCACAAAATACACATCGCACGCACAATTAAAGTAGCGTCATATTGCATTATACAAATTATCTTTGCAATTGCTGATTGCATTTTTTTAAAAATTTACCCCACGCCCACCCCTGGCAGCCACCGATGACAACTGAGGTTTACATCATGCCCCGCATAATAACACACAGAGAAATAGCCGTTTGAAGCAGCTCGATTTAATGTAATTTCACAGACTCCCCGCAGCAGACGGCCCTGATCACCCAGGGGATGCAAATCAACAATCTTAAACTGCAATATTTAATCCATTCAAGAAATGCTGGGCCATCTTTTGCCGCCAAGAAAATCTATCGAGGCTTCCTGCCCGCATCAAAACCCAAATCTTCGGCCCTCGGCCAGTGTTGTTCTGATTCTGGCTCTCAGGCCGCTGGCACAAAGCGGTAGCCGCTGCCGATGCGTTCTGCCCGGCCAATACCGCCACCGGGCAGATGATAGCCGATCAGCTGCATTTGTTCGGTGGCAAGCTGGTCCAGCAGGCGCATCCGTGCCGCAGCAGCCTTTTGCGGTTCCTGGTCAGCACCAACCGGTCTGCCAGGCTCAGCAAAGCTCACATGATGATTGCCCACCGCGTCTCCTAATACCAAAACACCGTTGCTGCCATCGCGGACTTCAAAAGACATATGCCCCGGTGTGTGGCCTGGTGTAGCCACAGCGGCCACTCCCGGCAGGATCTCCTCACCGTCCCGGAACAGCTGCACTTTGTCTTCCAGCTGTTCCATCCGGCGCCGGGCTCCAATGGCCATAGCCGCCCGGCTGCTGCCAATGCGGTCTGCGGTCTCCGGGTCGAACCAGTAGTCCCATTCCCCCTGCCCCATCAGGTAGGCCGCGTCAGGAAACAGCAGGTCTTCAAAATCATCCAGCACTCCCCACAGGTGATCAGGATGGCAGTGCGTGAAGACCACATGTGTAACCTCGTCAGGCCTGACACCAAGGACATCCAGCGCGCCGGGCAGATTTCCCGCACTCTCCTGAAACCCCGGTCCGGCACCCGCATCGAACAGAACAACTCTGTCCTTTTCGCGCAGCAAGGTTACATTCACATCCGGCGTCAGCGGCCCGGCGGGAAGCCCGTACTGTTCCAGCGCTTGCTGCAGAACACCCGGCGCGAGCCCGTCAAACAAAAACTCCGGCGGCAAAGTAAGATAACCGTCTGAAACCGTCTCAATCCGCTTATTGCCCAAAGTAATCTGCGCTGAAGTCCAGCCGGGGGCAGCAGCAGCCGCCAGTCCCGCTGCAGCCGACAAGCCAAATTCGCGTCTGGTAAAAGCCATACCGTTTCCTTTCCGCCTCGACGTGCAAACAAATGCTCAAACAATGTTGAATGAATATAACAGCCTGACGGCAATAAGGGAAACACACGGCAATGCCGCGTGTCCGTCATACCAGGATATGAGCGGCCGTTAGGTCCGTCCCCGCGCAGTACAGACTCTTCGCAGGGCCGCGCAAAACCTCTGGGCTGCGGCCGAAAGCTGGTGCTCCCGCCGGACACACAGCCCCACGGGGCCAAGGGTGCTGTCCGTTTTCAAAGGCAGCTCTGCCATGCTGCCGGCTTCCAGCTCCGGCCGCACCACGCCTTGGCTGATGATCCAGATCGCCCGGTGCACCAGCACAAAGCGCCTCCCGAAAGTGGAGGAGACGGTTTCGATCGGAAACCGGGGCAGTGGCAGACCCTGCTCCAGAAACACCCGTTCGACCATCGGCCGGATTATCGACCCTTCAGACGGCATCAGCACCGGGTAGTCCTCAAATGCTGAAGCCGGCACATGCTCGGCTCCAGCCAAGGGATGGTCCCGCGCGACAACGGCCGCCACCCGCTCGCGGTACAGCGGGTCAAATTCCACGCCCGCCATAGTTTCCGGCGCGGGCATCCTGCCAACCACCAGATCCAGCCCGCCCCGGCGCAGCTGATCAATCAGATACTGGTTGTCACCGGACATCACCCTGAACCGCCCCGGCGTACCGCTGCATCCGCGCAGTTGTGCCAGCGTGTCCGGGACCAGATCGGCAGCGACGGTAGGCAATGCGCCAATGGCAACCAGCGGTCCATCTGCCTCGTCCAGGCCACGCAACAGCGCCACCCCGTCGCGCGCCAACGCCAGGCTGCGGCCGGCATGATCCCGGAACAGCTCGCCATACCCGCTGAGCCGGATTCCGCGGCCATGCTTTTCGACCAGCGGCTTGCCGCAAACTTCTTCCAATTCGCGCAATGCCCGTGTCACCGCGGGTTGCGTCATACCCAAGGCCCCGGCCGCCCGGGTGACGCTCATCTTGCGGGCCACCTCAACGAAGACTTCAAGATGGCGCAGTTTCAATGAAGACGATAACAGCATACCGGCCTGGTTATGATTTCATGTATTATTCAAGATTATACAGATCAACTCCGATATGCGATACTTTATTCATCACAAGGAGAACAGGATGAAGCAGCAGAACCGGTACAGCCAGGGCATGCAAATCAGGCGCAAGGTGCTTGGCGGCGCCCATGTGGCGCGCGCCGAGGCTGCCAAAACTGCGCTGGACGCCCCCTTTCAGGAGCTGATAACCGAAGCTGCCTGGGGCACGGTCTGGGCCTCGGACCGGATTTCACTGCGGGAACGGTCTATGCTGACACTCGCATTGCTGGCCGCCACCGGAAATTTCGACGAGATTCCGATGCACATCCGCGCAACCGCCCGCACCGGGGCCAGTCAGGAAGACGTGCTGGAGGCCTTCCAGCATGCCGCCATATATGCCGGAGTGCCGCGCGCGAACCGCGCGCTGAAGCTGGCCAAGGAAACCTATGCCGAAATGGCCGCCGAGGGAGGAGACCCCGCATGAGCACACTACCGGAACAGGGGGAGTTCTATTCCCGCGACCGCCGCTGGCATCCAGCTGCAATGTCGCAAGACTACAAGACCTCGGTCACCCGCGCGCCGCAATATCCGCTGATCAGCCTGGAGAACACCGCCAGCGAAATCACCGGTCCGGTGTTCGGCCACAACGACATCGCCGCCACCGACAATGATCTGCTGACAAACTTTGCCCAGCCCGGCGAAAGCCCGATCGGCGAGCGGATCATCCTGCATGGCAGGGTGCTGGATGAAAACGCGCGTCCGGTGCCGAATACGCTGGTGGAGATCTGGCAGGCCAACGCCTCTGGCCGCTACCGGCACAAAAAGGACACCTACCTGGGGGCGCTGGATCCAAATTTCGGCGGCTGCGGGCGGACCCTGACGGATGAACACGGCTGCTACCATTTCCGCACTGTAAAACCCGGTGCCTACCCCTGGCGCAACCGGGTGAACGACTGGCGGCCCGCGCATATACACGTTTCGGTCGTCGGCACCGGCTTTGCCCAGCGGCTGATCACCCAGCTTTATTTCGAGGGCGACCCGCTGATCGCCCGCTGCCCGATTGTGAACACAATCCCAGACCCGGCAGCAGTGGAGATGCTGATCGCGCGCCTCGACATGAACGCCACCATTCCGCTTGACACTATGGCGTACCGCTTTGACATCGTGCTGCGCGGGCGCCGGTCCACCCTGTTTGAAAACCGGCTTGAGGGAAACTGATGCTGCAGCAACCGCATTACCTAAAGGAAACTCCCTCGCAAACCGCGGGCCCGTACGTCCACATCGGCCTCGCTCCCGGTGCAGCGGGGTTTGAGATCTTCGATCAGGAGCTTGGCCGCGACATTGCCGGCCCCAACGCCAAGGGTGAGCGTATCCGCGTGGAGGGCATGGTGACGGATGGCACCGGATCACCAGTCAAGGATGCTCTGCTGGAGATCTGGCAGGCCAATGCGGAGGGTATCTATGCCCACCCGGAACATGCCGGCGCAATGGAAGACGGATTTCGCGGCTGGGGCCGGGTCATTACCGACTTTGGGACCGGCGAGTGGGGATTTGACACCGTGAAACCCGGCCCGGTGATGGGCCGCAACGGCAACATAATGGCGCCGCATATCAACATGTGGATCGTCGCCCGCGGCATCAACACGGGTCTGAACACCCGGATCTATTTCGAGGATGAGGATGAGGCCAACGCCGCCGACCCGGTGCTGGGGATCATAGAATGGGAGCGCCGCCGACAGACCCTGATCGCCAAACCCAGCATCAGGAACGGCCAAACCATCTACAGGTTCGACATCCGCCTGCAGGGGCAGGATGAAACCGTCTTTTTCGACATTTGATAGGGATCAGTCATGAGCAAACCCTGCATAATCTGCGTCGCAATCACCGGCTCGGTTCCGACCAAAGCGAACAACCCGGCAGTGCCAGTTACCATCACCGAGCAGATCGAGAGCACGCAAGAGGCGTTTGAGGCCGGCGCTTCCATCGCCCACTGCCATGTGCGAAATGACGACCAGACGCCCACTTCGGACCCCGAAAAATTCGCCCGCCTGAAGGAGGGCCTGCAGACACATTGCCCCGGCATGATCGTGCAGCTGTCGACCGGCGGGCGCTCTGGTGCAGGGCGCGAACGCGGCGGCATGCTGAGCCTGCGCCCTGATATGGCCTCGCTATCCGTAGGCTCCAACAACTTCCCGACGCGGGTCTATGAAAATTCACCCGACCTGGTCGACTGGCTGGCGGGTGAGATGCGCAAGTATGAGGTTAAGCCTGAGATCGAGGCCTTTGATCTCTCGCACATCCACCAGGCAGTGAAAATGAACCGCGAAGGGCGTATTCCCGGCACCCTCTATGTGCAATTCGTGATGGGTGTGAAAAATGCGATGCCGGTAGACAGGGACGTGTTCGATTATTACGTCAAGACCATGCAGCGGCTGGCACCTGAGGCCCAGTGGTGCGGCGCCGGGGTCGGGCCAGGGCAGATTCAGGTCAACGAGTGGTCGATCGCCGCTGGCGGCCATACCCGGACCGGGCTGGAAGACAACATGCGGCTGGACCGCGAGACGCTGGCGCCGTCGAACGCGGCACTGGTGAAACGTGCCGCCGCGCTCTGCGAGAAATACGAGCGTCCTGTCGCGACCTGGCAGCAGGCCCGCGAAATCCTGGAGCTATGGCCCGCCTGACGCCGACCGCTTCGGGCCGCAAGGCCCGAAGCCACGCCCAAGTCCGCCAGCCCCTCCCCCCCGCGCCTTAGCCGGAACGCCCCTCCCCGCCGGACAAATCCTTAAGGATCGGGCAATCCGGCCGATTGTCGCCCGCGCAGCATTCAACCAGATCCCCCAATGTGTCCCGCATTGCCTGCAGATCGGCGATCTTTTCTTCGATCTTGGCGAGATGCTCCAGTGCCAGCTGTTTCACGTCTGCACTCGCCCGGCTTTCATCCTCGTACAGCGCCATCAGGGTGCGGCAGTCCTCAATGGTGAACCCCAATGCCCGCGCGCGGCCCAGAAAGGCCAATTTATGCAGGTCAGTCTCGGCAAAGCAACGGTAGCCATTGGCGCTGCGATGCGGCTTAATCAGGCCGATGTCCTCGTAATAGCGGATGGTTTTGGCCGGCAGGCCCGAGCGGCTGGATACGTCTCCTATATTCATGCGCGCGCCTCCTTTCCGCCGGCAGCTAGCAAGGCTGGCCCCGCCTGGTCTTCATCTATGGCGGGTTTCAGGCGGCGCAAGCGCAAGGCGTTGGACAGCACAAACACGCTCGACAGCGCCATTGCACCTGCCGCCAGCGCCGGTGACAAAAGCGGCCCGCCAAGAGGGTACAGAACCCCGGCAGCCACCGGGATCAGCAGCACGTTATAGCCGAAGGCCCAACCCAGGTTCTGGCGGATATTGCGCATGGTGGCGCGGCTGACGGTCAGTGCATTCACCACCCCGCGCAGATCGCCCGAGACCAGCACCACATCCGCCGCCTCGATCGCCACATCGGTGCCGGTGCCGATGGCAATGCCCGCATCCGCTGCTGCCAGCGCCGGGGCGTCATTGATGCCATCGCCGACAAAGGCCAGCGCGCCGTGCTCCGCCTGCAGTTCCTGGATCGCAGCCACCTTGTCTGCAGGCAGGCATTCAGCTTTCACCGCATCGATGCCCAGCCGTGTTGCAATTGCTTGCGCCGTGGCCCTGGCATCGCCAGTGATCATCGCTACCTTCAGCCCCTGATCATGAAAGGCCTTGATCGCCGCTGGCGTGCCCGTCTTGATCGGGTCCGCCACCGCAATTACCGCCGCGGCCCGCCCGTCAATAGCAGTGTAAAGCGGGGTTTCACCGCGTTTGGCCAGTTTCTCGCCCTCTGTTGCCAGCGCTCCAAGTTCGATACTCTCACGCGCCATCAGCCGGGCAGCACCGGCCAGCACCGCGTGCCCGTCGACTTCCGCCCG
This sequence comes from Leisingera sp. SA215, assembly GCF_055902035.1. Classification (NCBI taxonomy): domain Bacteria; kingdom Pseudomonadati; phylum Pseudomonadota; class Alphaproteobacteria; order Rhodobacterales; family Roseobacteraceae; genus Leisingera; species Leisingera sp. SA215. The sequence continues at coordinate 29,780 of NZ_JBVVXU010000013.1, forward strand.
CAGGCCGTAGCCCGGGATCGCCTCAAAGGCGTCCGCCTGTGGCAGACCCTTCCCAGCCGCAGCCACGATGGCACGGGCGATGGGGTGTTCCGACTGGGCCTCTGCGGCACCGGCCAGACGCAGCACTTCATCGCGGGTAAAGCCCTCAGCGCAGATCAGCTCGGTAAGCGCCGGGCGCCCTTCGGTCAAGGTGCCGGTCTTGTCGAGCGCCACCACCTGCACCTCTTGCAGCCGCTGCAGCGCATCCCCCTTGCGGAATAGCACGCCCATCTGCGCGGCCCGGCCGATCCCCACCATGATCGAGGTTGGCGTTGCCAGCCCCATTGCGCAAGGGCAGGCAATGATCAGCACCGAGACGCCCGCAACCAGAGCCAGCGGCAAGGACGGTGCCGGTCCGAACAGCGACCAGGCCAGCATCGTAAGCGCCGCCGCTGCAATGACCGCGGGCACGAACCACAGCGTGATCCGGTCCACCAGCCCCTGAACCGGCAGCTTGGCGCCCTGCGCCTGCTCCACCATACGGATGATCTGCGCCAGCACTGTGTCGCGCCCAACGCGGGTGGCGCGGAACTCCAGCGCGGAATTGCCGTTGACAGTGCCCGCGGTTACCTCATCGCCGGAAGTCTTTGCCACCGGAACCGGCTCGCCGCTGATCATGCTTTCGTCGATATAGGAGCTGCCGGAAACGATCTCGCCGTCTACCGCAATCCGTTCACCCGGACGGACCCGTATCATATCACCTGTGCCGATCTCCTCGACCGGGGTTTCCACTGCCTCGCCGCCGGCAACGACCGTAGCGGTTTTCGGCTGCAGTCCTGCCAGCTTGCGGATCGCCGCTCCAGTGCGCCCCTTGGCCCGCGCCTCCAGAAACCGGCCGGTCAGGATCAGCACCACGATCACCGCCGCTGCCTCGAAATAGACATTGGCGGTGCCCGTAGGAAGCAGCCTTGGTGCAAAAGTAGAGATAACTGAGAACCCGTAGGCAGCGCTGGTGCCCAGCGCGACCAGCGCGTTCATGTCCGGCGCCCCCCGTAACAGCGCCGGAAAGCCCTTGGCATAGAACTGCCGCCCCGGCCCCGCCAGCACCAGCGTAGTCAGGGCAAATTGCAACAAGTAGCTGTTCTGCATCCCTATGTTGCCCGCCACCCAATGGTGCAGTGCCGGGATCATATGGCCGCCCATCTCGATCAAGAAGACCGGCAGCGTCAGCAGAGCAGCAATCAGAACCTGCCGCGTTAGCGCGGCGATCTCATCCGCCTTGCGCCGACTGGCTTGCTCTGTCTCATCTTCCGCCGTGCCACGAGGACGGGCCGGGTAGCCGGCCTCGGTCACTGCACGCGTCAGATCAGCAACCCGGGCTGTTCCCGTCAAATAGCGGACTTGCGCAGTCTCACTCGCCAAATTGACGCTGGCCGACAGCACCCCTGGCACCGCCAGCAGCACCCGTTCCACCTGTCCGACGCAGGACGCGCAGCTCATGCCGCTGAGAGCCAGCGTAACTTCGGATGCTGCCGCCGGGTAGCCGGCAGATTTGAGTGCAGCCATCAGCTGCTCCAGCTGCACTCGCGGTGCGGCCTCGACCTGAGCGGTTGCATTCGCAAGGTTAACTGAGGCCTTTTGGACCCCCTCGACAGCTGCCAAGGCGCGTTCTGCGCGCCCGGCGCAGCCTGCACAGCTCAAGTTGGTGATTTGCAGTGAAATTCTGGTGTTTTCTGACATGGGAGACCTGCGGGGTTTTATCCTATGCAAGACCATATGAGGGTTCCAGTCAGGGGAAGGTCAAGGCCTCGGCACAAAATTCCTTCCCAAAACTGGAAGCCTGCAGGCAAGGTGCTGGAAAAGACGGTTTTTCTTCTTGAAAGGATGGCGCGGACCGCCAGTCAGCCGTCGCTTTCAGGGTAAAGCCCGGCACCCCGCTCCTGATAGGGTGCCAAGGCAATGCTTGCGTGCGTCAGTCTGCAAATGTAACGCTGGGTCACTCCGGCTTGCGGCCCTGCTGCTGGCTGCGCATTCAACCGGATCCGCCTCGCGGCGGCCCGGCCCCGAAGTATATGAACGAAGGACCAGTCACATGATCAAGACCCGCGCCGCCGTTGCGGTTGCCCCCGGCAAACCGCTGGAAATCATGGAGGTGAACCTCGAAGGCCCGAAAGCAGGCGAGGTTCTGGTGGAAATCAAGGCAACCGGCCTGTGCCATACCGACGAATTCACCCGTTCGGGCGACGACCCGGAAGGCATCTTCCCGGCGATTCTGGGTCATGAAGGCGCAGGCATCGTGATTGAGGTTGGCGAAGGCGTGACCAGCCTGAAACCGGGCGACCATGTGATCCCGCTCTATACGCCCGAGTGCCGCGAGTGCGACTACTGCCTCAACCCGAAAACCAACCTGTGCCAGGCAATCCGCTCGACCCAAGGCGCGGGTCTGCTGCCTGATGGCACCACCCGCTTCTCGATGCAGGACGGCACCCCGATTCATCACTACATGGGCTGCTCGACTTTTGCGAACCACACCGTGGTGCCGGAGATCGCACTGGCGAAAATCCGTGAGGACGCGCCGTTCGACAAGGTTTGCTATATCGGCTGCGGCGTCACCACCGGCATTGGTGCAGTGATCAACACCGCCAAGGTGGAAATCGGCTCCCGCGCAATCGTGTTCGGCCTCGGCGGCATCGGCCTCAACGTGATCCAGGGCCTGCGCTTGGCAGGTGCAGACCAGATCGTCGGTGTCGACCTGAACCCCGGCAAAGTGGAAATGGCCACAAAGTTCGGCATGACCGATTTCGTCAATCCCGCGGAAGTCGAGGGCGATCTGGTGGCGCATCTGGTCGAAGTGACCGGGGGCGGTGCGGACTACACCTTCGACGCAACCGGCAACGTCAATGTTATGCGCACCGCATTGGAAGCGGCGCATAAGGGCTGGGGTGAATCGATCATCATCGGCGTGGCCCCTGCGGGCGCCGAGATATCGACCCGTCCGTTTCAGCTGGTCACCGGCCGGTCCTGGCGCGGCACAGCCTTTGGCGGCGCGCGCGGCCGCACCGACGTGCCGAAGATCGTCGACTGGTACATGGACGGCAAGATCGAGATCGACCCGATGATCACCCACAAGCTGACCTTGGATCAGATCAACGAAGGCTTTGAACTGATGCACGAGGGCAAGTCGATCCGCGCAGTGGTGGAATTCTAAGCCTCATCCAGATCCCAATCAGTGAAACGCAGGCCCCGGGCCTGCGTTTCCATTTTCGCAATCAGACTGTAAAGCCGCCCCCCAAAAAAAGCCGGGCACAGTTCCGTGATTGGCGTCAGTTTTCGCAGGCTGTTTCGACGGCGTCCAAGCTGACATCATACCCCCAAAGACGGCGCAGGTGCTTCAGCACCTCTTCTTGATCTTCCTCATCCAAATGGATGCCATCCCGCACGGTATGGGTCAGCTTCAATTCCCGGTCACCGCGCAGATCCGCATCTGTTACCTGGATATCCGGCTCCAGGTAGGCCAGATCATATTGCTTTGCCAGATCGCGGCGGATCGCCTTGTACCCTGCGCGGTTGTGGATCTGGCTCACCACCAGATTCGGCAGGTCGGCGTCATTGGTCAGCGTGAACAGCTTGAACTTGCGGATCAGATGCGGCGACAGGAATTGCTGAATGAAGCTTTCGTCGCGGTAATTCGCCCAGGCATCGCGCATCACTTTTCGCCAATCGGGATCACCGGCGAAATCGGGGAACCACTCACGGTCCTCATCGGTTGGATCCTGACAGATGCGGCGGATGTCCTGCATCATCGCAAAGCCCAGCGCATAAGGGTTGATGCCGGAATAGCGCTGATCATCGAATTCCGGTTGCAGCACTACATTGGTGTGGCTGTGCATCATTTCCATAAATGCGCCTTCGGTGATCTGGCCCTGTTCATAGAGCTTGTTAATGATGTAATAGTGCACGAAGGTCGCGCAGCCTTCGTTCATCACCTTGGTCTGCTTTTGCGGGTAAAGATACTGCGCCAGCATCCGCACGATGCGCAGGATTTCGCACTGCCAGGCCTCCAGCGCCGGGCTGTGCTTTTCCAGAAAATAAAGCACATTCTCCTGCGGCAGGTTCATCTGCTTGCGGCGCGCGCTGAAAGAGGCATCCTCGACCAGTTCCAGCTTGTCGCGCCCCAAGGTGGTGTCTGTCCAGATATCCAGCACGCTTTGGCCGCTTTCATAGCCGTCGCGAACCTTCTGCATGGCGACCAGCTCTTCCGTGGTCGGTTTGGGCGGGCGGCCGTAGCGAAACACGCCTTGGGATTGCAGCGCATGGGCCGCGTCCAGCACCTCTTCGACCGCGCAGGGGCCGTACCGTTCTTCACAAGCGGCAATGTAATTTTTGGCAAAAGCCAAGTAATCATGAATGCCAGAAGCATCGGTCCACTGCTGGAATAAGTAATTGTTCTTGAAGAAATGGTTATGGCCAAAAGCCGCATGGGCCATCACCAGCGTCTGCATCGCCATGGTGTTTTCTTCCATGTTATAGCTGATGCAGGGGTTCGAATTGATAACGATCTCGTATGCCAGCCCCTGGCGGCCGGTGCGGTAGAGCGCTTCGTCTCGGGCGAAATGCTTGCCGAAGGACCAGTGCTGATACATCAGCGGCAGCCCGACACAGGAATAGGCGTCCAGCATCTGTTCAGCGGAAATAATTTCGATCTGGTTTGGATAGACGTCCAGCCCGAGATCTTCGAGCGCGATCTTCTCGATCGCGTCGCGCGCCTTTTCCATCAGTTCAAAGGTCCATTCCGGCCCGTCGAACAGCGGCTTGCGCGCCTTTTCAGCTGCCTGCATTCTGCGCCCCTCTCACTTTGGGGAGGAAGAACTCCCGGAAAATCGGATAGATGTGGCCGGGCTGAGAGACCCGTTGCATTTCGAAATGCTGGGCCTGGCCCTTCACGTCACGGTAGTTTTGCCACAGGTCTTCGCCTGCTTCAGGATTGTTCAGCAGCATTTCCGCCGCCTCATCGACGATTTCCACATAGGCATAGAACTGGCTGACCGGCAGCAGATCGTTCAGCAGCAGGTTTTTGCAGCGCACCGAGTCATTGCCGAAATTCTCACCATCGGAGGCCTGAGCCCCGTAAATGTTCCACTCATCAGGCGGGTAACGCTCTTCGATGATCTCCTTCATCTTCTCCAGCGCGGTGGACACGATAGTACCGCCTGTTTCCCGGGCATAGAAAAAGGTTTCCTCGTCCACTTCCTGGGCGTGATGAGTGTGCCGCACAAACACCAGTTCGGTGTGTTCATAGCAGCGCTCCAGGAACAGATGCAGCAGCAGGAAGAACCTTTTGGCAAGATCCTTTTCCCGCTCCTGCATGGAGCCTGAGACGTCCATTAGGCAGAATACCACCGCACGGGAATTGCGGATTTTCTCCGGCACAAAGGTATCGTACCGCAGGTCTAGAGGGTCGATATAGCCGACGACCTTGCGCTTGCGGAGGATGACTTCCAGCTTCTGCCGCAATTCGGCCAGAAATGCCTCTTGCGGCGGGCTGCGATCCTCCAGCGCTTCCAGATCGGCAATCTGCTCTTCCAGATCCCGCTGGGACTTGGTGGTCGGGCGCTGCAATGCGATCCGGCGCCCCAAAGAGTTCCGCATTGTGCGCACCAGATTGAGATTATTTGGAGTGCCCGCGGTGGTCAGGCCCGCCCGACGGGTGCCGATGGTTTCGGTTTCCACCGTTGCCTTCTCCACCAGGTCTGGCAGTTCCAGACCCTCAAACAGGATTTCCAGATACTCTTCCTGCGTGAGCGTGAAGGAAAATTCATCCGCACCATCCCCGTCCTCGGAGGCTTTTCGGCCGCCCTCGCCTGCACCGCCGTCGGGGCGCTTGATGGTGTCGCCGACAACGAAATCCTTGTTGCCGGGCAGAACATGACGGCGCAGGCCGCCTTTTGAGGAATGAAAGAACCGCGGCTCCTTCAGGCCTCTGGTCGGGATAGTGACTTTTTCGCCTTCGTCCGGGACACCGCTTCCGCTTTGGATCGATTTCCCCCGGACTGACCGGTCGACGCGTTCTTTAATGTTCTCCCGGGCCCGCCGCAGGAACCGTTGCCGGTTCCCGAGACTCTTGCCCTTCGGATTGGAGCGCCTGTCGATGAAATGATGCATGTTGCACAGCGCTCCTCTTTAGCCCGCCTTGTTGACGCGCATGTACCATTCCACCAGGCGCCGCACCTGGCGGTCAGTGTAGCCATGGCCACGCATCCGCTCGACGAACTCCTGATGCTTGCCTTCAGTTTTGCTGTCCTTTTTGGAACCGAAGGAAATCACCGGCAGCAACTCTTCGACCTGGCTGAACATGTGCTTCTCGATCACATCGCGCAGTTTCTCGTAGGAGTTCCAGGCCGGGTTCTTGCCAGTGTTCGCGCGGTGGCGCAGGGCAAATTTCACAACCTCGTTGCGGAAGTCCTTGGGATTGGCGATGCCGACCGGCTTTTCGATCTTCGAAAGCTCCGCGTCCAGCACTTCGCGGTTATAGAGCTGGCCGGTATCAGGATCCTTGTAATCCTGCTCCTCGATCCAGGCATCCGCGTAGGAAATATAGCGGTCAAAGACATTCTGGCCGTATTCTGTATAACTTTCGAGGTACGCCTTCTGGATCTCGTTGCCGATGAACTCTTCATACCGCGGTGCCAGTTCGGTCTTGATGAACTCCAAATACTTCTGCTCCGTCTCCTGCGGAAACTGCTCGCGCTTGATCATCTGCTCCAGCACGTACATCAGGTGCACCGGATCCGCCGCAACCTCGTTGGTGTCGAAGTTGAAGGTGGTGGAGAGCACCTTGAAGGCAAAACGGGTCGAGATGCCGTTCATCCCCTCGTCGACGCCGGCCCGGTCCTGGTATTCCTGCACCGTCTTGGCCTTGGGGTCGGTGTCCTTCAGGCTTTCGCCGTCATAGACCCGCATCTTGGAGTAAAGGTTTGAGTTCTCATGCGGCTTCAGCCTGGTCAGCACCGAGAAACGGCTGAGGATTTTCAGCGTCTCCGGCGCACATGGCGCATTACGAAGCTCGCTGTGCTCAATCAGCTTGTCGTAGATCATCGACTCGTCGGAAACCCGCAGGCAGTACGGCACTTTGACGATCGACACCCGGTCGATGAAAGCCTCATTGTTCTTGTTGTTCTTGAAGGATTGCCATTCGGACTCGTTGGAATGTGCCAGGATCAGGCCGCTGAAGGGGATCGCACCAAAGCTTTCAGTGCCCATGTAGTTGCCTTCCTGGGTCGCCGTCAGCAGCGGGTGCAGCATCTTGATCGGCGCCTTGAACATCTCGACAAATTCCAGAACACCCTGGGTCGCCCGGTTCAGCCCGCCGGAAAAGCTGTATGCATCCGGGTTGTCCTGGCTGAAATGCTCCAGCTGGCGGATATCAACCTTACCGACCAGAGTGGAGATATCCTGGTTGTTTTCATCACCCGGCTCAACCTTGGCCACACAAATGCGGCGCAGGCGCGATGGATATATGCGCACCACAGAAAACTTGTTGATATCGCCGTCGAACTCATCCAGCCGCTGCACCGCCCAAGGCGACATCAGCCCCGGCAGACGATGCTGGACAATGCCGTATTCATCTTCGAGAATCTTGCCCATGCGGACCGGGTCAAACAGGCCCAGCGGGCTTTCGAAAATCGGCGAGATTTGATCGCCCGCTTTCAGCACGTAGATTGGCTGCTCTTCGACCAGGCGCTTCAGCCGTTCCGCCAGCGAGGATTTACCACCGCCAACCGGGCCCAAAAGATAAAGGATCTGCTTACGCTCCTCCAGCCCCTGCGCGGCGTGGCGGAAGTAACCCACGATCCGCTCAATCGTGTCCTCCATGCCGTAGAAGTCGTGGAAGGCGCTGTAGCGCTTGATTGTGCGGTTTTGAAAGATCGGCCCGAGCCGCCCGTCCTTGGACGTGTCTACCAGCTCCTCTTTGCCAATTGCCTTCAACATCCTCTCAGCGACGTTGGCGTACAGGCTGGGATCGTCGCGGCAGGCGTTCAAATAGTCCTGCAGCGGCATTTCCTGCTCGCGGGTTTCGCCGTACTGCTCCGCAAAAAGTTCGGCAATGTCTTTCATCTTGGATCAAGCCTCCTGGTTAGCTGGCGCCGGTCCTCCTGGCGTTCTGGTTCGCGCACGGACAGACAGTGCCCAGCACGTGGGCATGGGTGTCCGCGTCAGTGTTAGAATTCTGATTTCTGCTCAGCGCCGCTGCCGGCGTTCTCCGTCCGGCTGGCCGCTCTTGGCGGCGGCCTGTGCCTGGCGTGCCAGGGCTTTCGGCGTCATGTTACTTACATTCGAGCTTACACCAATTACGGACTTCTTACTATCTGAAAGTGGTGTACTTTTAATTAATTGCCAGAAACTTTTGCGGGAAATTCTCTTCACATCCCGGCGATCACCGCCGTTGCAGGACCGTTTTGCGTTGCAGAATTTCAACGGTTTCGGCGTCGACCACCCCTGCGGTCCCTGTATCGAAGACAGCCTTCCCCAGCCCTGACTGCACTCCCAGCGGGCACAGTGATTTGCATACTCTGCCGCTCGGTTGCAAGCCGTCCATGGCGGGCGCCCCGGCTGGCACAGCATCACAAGAGCACAAAAAACCTTCAAAAATCTGCGGCAACCAAGACACGGTTGCCAAGAAAACCGCCTCGCGGACGGCCCGCACATACTGGACAGATCTATTAAAATTGTAACATTGTGACCTCAATATGGCCGCAAAAGACGGCCGATGGGCAAGCGTACAGGCAACGGAACGGCGCGGCATCCGCCAATTTGCGGCTGTGCAGCGCACAGATGAGTGGTATTACAATGAGCACAGTTGCATTTATTACCCGCGATATGGCGGGCACTACACAGCATGGGAACTTTTCCGAAGGCACACCGGCGCGTATCGACGCCGCCCATGCCAAGGATATCTCGCTGAATCTCAGCCCTGCCGATGTCGAAAGCTACTCCCGCCAAGGCGGCAACCTGCATATAAGCTTGGCCAACGGCCAGGAACTGGTGATTGAGAACTACTATTCTTACGGTTCATCCGGCGGGAAGAACCTGTTCCTCAGCCAGGACGGCGAATTCACCGAGGTTGTGCTGGAAGACAAATCCAGCGGCATGCTCTTTGCCACCTATGAGCCGCTGGATCTGACCGGCAAGTGGAGCGCCTATGACGAAATGGTGTTCCTGGACGTTGACCGCATCGAGCCGGTAGTAGCGCCGCTGGCCGCGCCGTTGTTCGGCGGGCTCGGCGCGGCCGGAGCCGCAGCAGGCGTCGTTGGCGCGGCAGCAATCGCCGGCGGGGGCGGCGGTGACGGCGGAGGGACGAACGGTATTGTCCCGACAGTCGATGCCCCTGATGCCTCTTATCCGGTTTCCGGATCCACAACTGAACCGGTCATTATTACCGGCACCGGCGCACCGGGATCCGAAGTGACCGTCACCGTCGGCACGTCCATAGCCACCGCAACCGTCGATGACGACGGCGTTTGGAGCGTCACCTTCCCGGTCGATGATCTGCCGGAAGACGGAAATTATGACTCCACAGTGCATGTGGTTGACCCGAACGGGACCGAGTTCGACCTGGATGGCCCTGCGGTCGTAATCGACACGGTTGCCACCGTCGGCCTCGACGAGGGCCAGGCGGGCGGCGACGACATGATCAATGCCGCCGAAGCAGCCGATGGGGTGATCCTGACCGGTACTGCCGAGGCGGGCGCCACAGTGGAAGTCACTTTCCAAGGTGTAACCCGGACGGTTACCGCGACCGAAAGCGGGACTTGGAGCGCTGACTTCGCAGCTTCGGAAATCGCCTCCGGGGAATATGACTCGGAGGTCAGCGTCACCGCGACCGATACATTTGGCAATTCGGACAGTGTCACTGGTACCATCCACGTGGACACCACCACGGCTGTAGCGATCGACAATGGCCAGGCAGGCGGTGATGACATTGTCAGCAATACGGAAGCTACGGCTGGCCTGACTTTGACCGGAACCGGCGAGGCGGGTGCAAGCGTCAGCGTGACTGTTGAGGGCGTAACCCGCACCACGACCGTGGATGCGGATGGCAATTGGGCCGCAGAATTCGAAGCGGGTTCCCTGCCCACCGGCGAATACGACACGACTGTCAGCGTGACCTCCACCGACGCGGCCGGCAATACGGCCACTGCCACGGCCGATCTCCACGTGGACACTATGGTCGATCCGCTCACTTTGAATTCCGGCAGCATCGAGGGCGATAATACCGTCAACGAGACCGAACGCAGCGACGGAGTGACCCTGACCGGCACGGTTGAGCCGGGCTCGGCGGTGGTTGTGCAACTGGGTGATGCGACCGAAACCGCCACGGTTGATGCGGACGGCAACTGGAGCGCATCCTTTGCAGCCGCTGACATTGCTCAGGGCAGCTACGATGCAGCAGTGGTTGTGTCCGCCACTGACGCCGTTGGCAACACGTCGGAAATCACTGACACTCTGGCCATCGACACCGAGGTGGTGCCCTTCACCTCGGACAGCGTGACCGATGATGATGTGGTGAGCCTGGCAGAAAGTTCTGCGGGCCTCTCGATGTCCGGCACAGTCGAACCCGGATCGACAGTGCAAGTCACCATTCAGGGCGTAACCCGGAACGCGCTTGTGGATCCGGACGGCAACTGGACTGCGGAGTTTGAAGCCGGCGACCTGGGCGAAGGCACTTATGAGGCGACAGCTGAAATCACGGCCACGGATCCGGCAGGCAATACGCAGACCCTGACCGAGGAATTCAGCGTCGACACAGAATATGACGCCCCCAACATTGGCGATGTGATCAGCACCGGCACCAGTGTCAGCGGCGTCTTCAGCGACGATTTTGAAGCCGGTGACACAATACATGAGCTGGCCAGCACCGGCAGTGTGTCAGATGTCAGCGGCACTGAAACCGATCTTGGCAACGGCCGGATCCTGTACGACTTCGATGCGGACGTGCCGGACGGCTCGCACCTAGTTGTGAACCGGGTGGACGACGCCGGCAACAGCTCCGGCACATTGGTGGTGCTCGAAGACGGTGCCGGCGCAACTGTGCTGGATCATTCGGGCCTCTCGCAGTTCAACATCGACGAGCTGAACCTGGTCCATGCCGATGCAGTGGATCTGACCCTGACCGAAGCCGATATCAACGCGCTGTCAGGCAATTCCAACACGCTCACCGTGCATGGCGGCTCCGATGACACGCTTACCATCACCGGGGCAGCAGCAGCTGGCACCGAAACAGTCGATGGCGAGACCTTCAACGTCTACACCATCGGCGATGACGGCACCACGCTGACGGTGGACGAAGACGTCAACGTCGTGATCTGATCTATCGGCCCGGCGGTCATTGCTGCCGGACCCAATACATCAAAAGCCTAAAACAAAAGGGCAAATGGCAGGATGCAACCGGGACGCTTTTCTTGCGCCATCGCAGTGATGTGCAGCCTGTCGGCCTGCGCCCAAACGCTGCCGTTCGGCGGCGGAGATAGCGCAAATACCGCGCCTCGCAGCAATTTCTCGCAATCCGGCGAGGCCTCCTCCGCAGTGATCCAGGATTTGATGGAGCGCCGTTCCCTGCTGACGCAAGACAGCGCCTACGGTCAAGTGGCAGAAGCCGCAATTGCCGCATCTTCCCGCGCTGCCGAAGCAGAGTTGATCAGTGCCAAACTGCGTGCCGAAGCGGCCTCCAAGAACTGGCTGCCGACGCTGGGCCCTTCCGTCAGCCTGACCGATCTGGGAGATCTGGTGGCCGGTCTGCTGATCGAGCAGGTTTTGTTTGACAATGGCCGCCGCAAGGCCGAGCGCGCCTTTGCCGCCGCCGATGTCGAAGTGGCTGCCGTTAGCCTGTCTCAAGATATGAACAGCCGCGTCGAAACCGCTGTCGGGCTTTATGCCGCGGCCTTGCGGGGCGATGAAAAGGCCGCCTATGGCAGCCGCGCCCTGCGCCGGATGCAGGAATTCCGCCGCATCGTTCAGGGACGCGTCGATGGCGGCGTGTCGGACCGCGCCGACCTCAATGTGGTGGACAGCAAGATCAGCGGCATCCGAACGGCCACAGCCACCGCCCGTGATGCAGCCGCCACCGCGCGCGCAGAACTGCAGGCGATGACCGGCCGGACCTTTTCGCGGAAACCCTCGCATCTGGGGATAGCCCCCCCGCCGGAGCAGGTGCTGTTCCTCTCCGTGCTGAAGGCAAGCGCCGAAGCGGACCGCACTATTGCCCAGGCCAAATCCGGCCGTGCCGGGCTGCTGCCCCAGATTGCGGCCTCGGGCAATGTGACCTCAGACGGATCCGGTGCCGGGCTGACCCTGGGTGTTGGCCAGCCGCTCGGGTTGGGCACGCCCGCCGCCATTCAAGCGCTGGAAGCCTCCAAGGAGGCCGCCACCCGCCAGATTGGCGAGACCGAGGAGATTGCCCGCCGCACCTACAGCCGCCAGGTCCAGCAAATTGCGTCATACCGGCGCCAGGAAGGCGAGACCGCCGTGCTGGTGCGCCGGAGCCGCGAAACTTACGGCCTATTCCAGAAGCAATTCGAAGCGGGCCAGCGCCCTGTGATGGAGGTCATCCAGGTTTACGAAGAGCTGGTGCGCCGCGAGCAGGCCTATATCGACGCGAAATATGAGGTGGTGCTGATCCAGTTGCAGCTGGCGCGCGACCTGGGGCTGCTGGCCGATGGGGACAAGATTTGACCGACACGACGCAAAAGCCTCCGCGCGCCGTCCCCGCCTCCGGAATGAAACCGGTGTTGCGGGCTGTGCCTGTGTCCGGCACTCCTGCAGCGGCACCGGAAGTCATGCCGCCAACCGACACTCCCGCCCCGGCGCCGGCCGCCAAACGGCAGCCAAAGACCCAGCCGCAGGACACCCAGCCTGAAGTCGGCTCGCTGCTTGAAGGCGCTGCAACCCGTATTCAGCACCGTGCCAGCCTGATTGCCACATTGGCCGCCCTGAAGGGCAGCGAAGTACCGGTGAGCGATGTCGCCGCCTTTCTGTGGAGCGAAACCCCAGGCGACCTTTCACTGCATTCGCTGGCAAAGGCGCTGCACACCACTGGCCTGCAGCCGAAGATCCTTGAAAAACAGCCGCTGAGCCCGCCCCTTTGGCCTGCGCTGGCGATCATGTCAGGCGGGCAATGCGTGCTGGTGCTGAGCCAGGCAGACGATGTGCTGACAATCTATGACACTGCTTGTGCGGACAACCGCACCGAGGTGCCGCTCGGTGAATTCAGCCCCTATTTCACCGGCACCGTGCTGTCGGCCCGCCCCTCGCTGAAGCATATGGCGGCAAAACACACGCCGCAGATCGACCCCGGCCACTGGTTCTGGAGCGAATTCCCGAAATACCGCCGCCAAGTTGGCGAAATCATGCTGGGATCGCTGGTCGCCAATATCCTGGCGGTCTCGGTCGCGCTGTTCTCGCTGCAGGTCTATGACCGCGTGGTGCCGCACCAGTCGCAAGCCACTCTGTGGGTGCTCGCAGTCGGTGCCTTCCTGGCCATTGCGCTGGAGGCGATGCTGAAGCTGGCCCGGGCCCGGCTGACCGATGCCGCAGGCCGTCAGATCGAGCTGTCGGTGCAGCACAACCTGATGCGGCGCCTGATCGGCATGCGTTCGGACAAAAAGCCGCTGCCGCCGTCCGGCCTGTTTGCCGCGATGCGCGATTTCGGCTCGGTGCGGGAATTCTTCACCTCCTCCACCATCTCGACCCTGGCCGACATCCCTTTTATCGCCGTTTTCCTGCTGCTGGTGGCCTCGATCGCCGGGCCGGTCGTCTGGGTGATAGTCGCCGGCGGCATCCTGATGCTGCTGCCGGCCTATTTCATGCAGAAGAAGATGATCGCCCTGACCCGCCAAACCCAGGGCGCCAACGCCAAGGCGGGGCGGCTGCTGCATGAGGTGGTGACTGAGCTGGACACGGTGAAAACCCAGCGCGGCGAAGAGCGGGTGCTGCGGCTGTGGGATGAACTGAACACGCTGTCGTCCCATTCAGCGACCGAGCAGCGCAAGCTGTCCAGCGCCCTCACCTATTGGTCGCAGGGGGTTCAGCAAGCGACCTATATCACCGCCGTTGTGCTGGGCACCCTGCTGGTCTTTGCCGGTGATTTCACCGTCGGCACCATCATCGCCACCGGCATCCTGACCAGCCGCACCCTGGCGCCGCTGACCCAGTTCGCTGCCACCCTGGCCCGCTGGAGCAACGTCAAGGCGGCGCTGGAAGGGCTGGACGCCATCGCCAACGCGCCGCAGGAAAAGGAAAAGGAACGCACCTATCTGCGGCGCCAGAAAATCCAGGGCCGTTTTGAGCTGCGCGAGATCCTCTTCCGCTACGAGGATGACGCCGCCCCCACCGTGGATGTGCAGGCCGCCGTCCTCACCCCCGGCCAGCGGGTTGCGGTGCTGGGGGTCAATGGCTCTGGCAAATCAACGCTGCTGAAGCTGTTGTCGGGACTGTATGCGCCCGACCGCGGCCGCATTCTGCTGGACGGCACCGATATGGCCCAGATCGACCCGCGCGACCTGCGGGCGGGCATCGGATACCTCAGCCAGGACGTGCGGCTGTTTGCAGGCTCCTTGCGCGACAACCTCAACCTCAACCAGCTGGAACGCGACGACGACCGGCTGATGGCGGCATTGGAGTTTGCAGGCCTCGGCGCCCATGTGCGCAGCCACCACAAAGGGCTAGACTTGGAGATCAGCGACGGTGGCCATGGCCTGTCGATCGGTCAGCGCCAGTCGATCGGCTGGGCGCGGCTGTGGCTGCAGGACCCCTCGGTGGTGCTGCTGGATGAGCCCACAGCTGCGCTGGATCAGACTCTGGAGCGCACCCTGGTCAGCCGTCTGGAAACCTGGCTGGAAGGCCGCACAGCTGTGATCGCCACCCACCGGATGCCGATTCTGTCGCTGACCAACCGCACCCTGATCCTGCAATCGGGCCGGATGGTCGTCGACGGGCCGCGGGATCAGGTTCTGGCCCATCTGGCCGCCGGAGAAGGCAAATGAACGCGGCACTGCATGACCCTTACGGCAACGCCGAGACCCCGCGCAGCGCCAGCCGCATCATCTATCTGGTGCTTGCCGCCCTGCTGACCTTCCTGATCTGGGCCGCCTTTGCCTCGATCGACGAAATTGTCCGCGGCGAGGGCCAGGTGGTTTCCTCTTCCCGCTCCCAGATTGTGCAGAACCTCGAAGGCGGCATCCTGGCTGAACTCCAGGTGCGCCAAGGCGACATCGTCACCGCCGGCCAGGTGCTGGCCAAGCTGCAGGACACCAAATTCCGCGCCGCGGCCGATGAGCTGCAAAACCAGATCGATGCGCTGGAAATCAAACGCTACCGGCTGGAGGCGCAAATGAAGGGCGCCTTTGAATTTACGGTGCCGGAAATGCTTGCACAGCGCTCCCCCGGCATCCTGTCCTCTGAACGCGGTCTGCTGATTGCCCGCCAAACCGATTTTACCAGCCGCCGTGACAGCGCCAAGCAGATCCTGGACCAGCAGAATGCTGAGCTGGCCAATATGGAGCAGCTCTACAAGCAGAAGATCGTGGCCCTGATCGAAGTGAACAAGGCCCGCAAACTGACCACTGACGCCCGCGCCAAATACAACGAGATCGGCACCCAGGCAGAATTGGAACAAGCCGAGGAATACTCCCGGACCTTGCGCGAACTGACCACCCTGCGCCAGGAACAGCGGCTGGCGGTGGATCAGCTGAATCGCACCATCATCACCTCGCCGATGGCCGGCATCGTCAACAGCCTTTCTGTCACAACCATCGGCGGTGTGATCCGCCCTGGCGAAGAAATTCTGGAGATTATCCCGCTGGGTGAAGAGCTGTTTGTGGAAGCCCGTATCAAACCTGAAAATATCGCCAGTGTGCAGCCGGGCCAGGGCGCTACAATCAAGCTTTCTGCCTATGACTACACCATCTACGGCTCCCTGCGCGGCAAGGTGGATTTTGTCTCTGCCGACACTTTCGAGGACGAGCGCAATCCGCGCGCCGACCCCTATTACCGGGTGACGGTGCGGGTCGATAAATCTGGTTTTTCCGAGCGCCAGCAAGCCATTGAGATCCGACCAGGGATGCGGGCAACCGCAGAACTGCAGACCGGTGCTAAGACCGTGCTGCAATACCTCCTGAAACCGCTGTACAAGACCCGCGAGGCCCTGCGAGAGCCTTGAAGAAAGGTATTCGCCTGCCCCAAGGTCTGGCGGCAGGTGGAAAACTGTCCATTGGCCGGCCCGGGGCCCTTAGCCCGCCCGCTGCATCAGATCCCGCAGCGTCGAGTCCAGCGCCGTTCCAATCGACACCCGGCGGCTGCCCATCGCGGCTTTGGCCGAAATCACCGAAACCAGCCGCGGCGGCAATCCCGGGCGCATTTCCAGCACCGGCGAGCCTGAAGCGCCGAATTCCACCAGGCAGGACATCACCAATGTCCGGCTCTGCCGCGCCAGGACGCTGCAGGATGACTCCAGATTGGGCCGGTTTGCATGCCTGCGGGTATAGGACAGGACCCCCAGGATATCCCCCCGAGCTGCGCCGCTGGACATTGTCAACGGCTGAACCTGGCTGCGGCTGATCGGCCGGTCAAGTTTCAGCACCGCCAGATCGCTGCCGATCTGATGGGTGCCTGCCGGCCGGTACCGGTACTGCGGGTGCATTACCGCTTTCACCACTTGCCGCAGGGCCACGGCCTGCCCCCCGGACAGCCCCGCTTCGAAACTGATCGTGGACGGGTCAACCCGCGCGCCCGTCCTGGGTTCGAACAGGCAATGCGCCGCCGTCAGCACCAGGTCCGGTGCCACCAGCGCCCCGGTGCACATGTTTACATTGGAGATATTCAGCCGTCCGACGGCCTCCCACCCTTCTATAGATCTGACGTTCGTCCGCGACTCATCCGCAGCCCCGTCAACGGGCATGCCCAACGACAGGCACGCCGCAATTGCAGCAATTAGAAGTCTCATTATCCACTCCAACGTCCCACAAACGCATCGTCATTCAGGCGTGCGGCTGGAATGAGGCCCAATATCGCCAGGCTGCGACGGATTCATGGACAGAATGTGGCGGCGTTAACAATTCCCTAACCCCCCGGTTATTGGTGCTTAACCATGGCAAAAAAGCCCCCCGCAGCGCCAGGAAAAGTGAACAATGCGTTAACATTTATTCCAAACCATCAACAAACAAGGAGAAATTCGCAATCGCACGCGCGCACGCGATCCCTGAACCCGGCAATTCCCCCCCGATTCGAAGCTCCCGCTTTTGTGATGCGTTAACATTTTCCGCACTTTCGAAGCCGAACGGTGCAGCGACTGCATCGGCTTGCTGGCTGCGCTGCCGCCCAAATGGTTAACGCGCGCGGTCCGGAACTGCGGCCGTCTGCCCAATCATTTTTGTGAGCATATGGAGAATTAACGGATGAAAAATCTATCCGGCGCTGTGCTGTTGTGTATGTCAAATCCAGCATCCACCGCCAGGAGGATGCGTTCCGGAAGTCGCAAATTTTGAAATGCTTCGTTCCTTGAAATTGGATCAAAAGCTGCCGATGCTTGTCATCGGGACCGCACTCACTCTGACAATTGTCCTGGTTGCGTTTAGAGGCAGCGACTTCCGGCGCTGTATTGTTCACGATTCCGAACGGTTCATGCAATCCATGATTCAGAACCGCGAGCCAGCGCTGCAGCCTTTTCGTCCATCGAAGCCGCGATTCTGACAAATGCCTCAGTCCCGTTGACGCCAAAACAATAAAAGAGCCGGGCGCAACCTGGGGCACCCGTGGAGGGTCCGGTCAGAAAGAGGTTCAAAACCTTTAGACCCCATGATCGGTTTCTGAACAAACCGGGTCAGCGGCCTCTCCCGCGGCATTCTCCGTTCGAGGGTTGCGCCCGGTTGGCGGGTGCCGTGCCTCAAGACTGGGGGAAAGAGCACATGCTGGATAGCACGTTCATCGGGCTGGATGTCCACAAGGCGACAATCTCGGTTGCGATTGCAGAGAGCGTACGGGGCGGAAAGGTACGCCACCTGGGGGCGGTGCCGGACCGCCCTGATCAGCTCCGCAAACTGGTCAAAAGCCGGCGACCAAGGGGGCACGGTTGCATTTCTGCTATGAAGCAGGCCCCTGCCGCTTCGCCCTATGATGTTCACTTCGAACGCAACCACCCGGCTGTCAAAAAATGGTGGTGGAGCATTTTGGGCAATATGACATCTTCCTGATCAGCCCGATTAGAGAAGTGATCTTTTCTGTTGCCAAGGACAGCTGACTACACGACGAAGATGATTACCGGCCCGCCTAAGAATTCTGGCTTAGCAAAAACGTTCCAACCGGCTGCGGCTGGTGAGATGGTCAGTTTTTGTTTCTCCGGCCTCGCAACCTATGAGCCCAGTACCAGTGCTCCAGCGGCATTCGCAGCTGCCCGTATCATGGACAGTGGCGGGCGCTACATCGGTGTTTTTGCACCGCAAGTCGCAGTTGGCGACATCTCCGTACTTATCTACAGTTTTGCCGGGGATCTGTATACACTGGACGCTTACCTGACCGGCCAGGACCTCAAGGCCCGGACCGATGGCAGGGAAATTTCCGCAGCTTCAATACCGGTAGCCATTCGCAATCTCCAATGGGGACTGGTGGCAGCGTTTGACCGGGCCGAAAATCTGACCCCGGCTGAAACGCTGCGGCGGATTACGATCTTGAGGTCCCTGATCTGTGCCGCTGTGGTTTCATTGGCGGGCTGGCTGTTTGCGCGTTCGGCCTCCAGACCGATCGATCATTTATGCGCGCGTTCCGCCAGCGCCTTCGTCAGCTCGGCAAGAATGCCTTCCTTGCCGAACAGGTCGCAGGCCGAGCGGCCTTCCATCAGCCGGTCTAACAGGTCTTTGTCGATACACATACGCGGGTCTCCTGACAGAGCAGTTTCCACTGCCCGAGCACGAAAGTCAGGATAGTCAACAGAGATGCGGGCAAACTGTATCCTGCAGACCGAGCAAATCTGCTGCACACCTCCGTACTGTGCCGATCAGGCGAGCGCGGCCGTCCTTACAGAAGCAGTCCTGCCTGAATTGCAGGCCATCCTCCTCGCTCCAGCAGGGCTGGTAGAACCGGTTCCGATCCGATCACACCCCGAAATGCACAAACTTGCCAAATTGGGCGGCCACAGCACAACTCAGCGCAATTAGCCGAACCTCTGTCCACAGCCTTGGTGTTCTTAAGTCAAATTCGTGATGATAATTAACCTATGCGATAGCCGTTCTGTGTTACGTTACCGTTATACGAGTAAGCCCGGATGCGCACCCCCCGGGTAAAACGTGTTTCACAAGGGGAACAGAATGAGAAATGCTAGTTTTCCGGACATGACAGCCCCAACGGCCTTGCAGCCGGTCATACTCAACATCCTGTCTGTGGATGATGATGAAATCGACAGGCTGCGCTTGAACAAATTATGCCGTAAAGCCGGAATGAAGGCTGAGTTCTTCGAAGCTGCCAACCTCGAAGAAATGCGCCAGCAGCTGGAGGTAGAGCAATTTGATCTGGTGTTTCTGGATCATAATCTTGGCATGGACACCGGGCTTGACGCACTCAAAATCCTGCTGACGCATGAAGAGCAAGTCCAGGCCGTGCCGATCATGCTGACGAGCATGACAAACTATCAAATTGCCGTTGAAGCCATGCGCCGCGGCTGCGCCGACTACATTGTCAAGGAAGAACTGTCCGCCGACACACTGATCAAATCCATCGCCTCCGCAATCGAACGGCGGGCGCTTTACGGCCAACTCAGCAGCGCGCGCACAACTGAAAAAGAATTCAGGCGGATCTTCAAGCGGTTCATTGTCGGCTGCGGGCCTGACCTTCGGCTGCTGCTGAGCCGCACGCTTGCCGGTGTCCGTATGGTCAAGACACAAGCCCGGCAGGATGACACTGTGCCATCCGCCATTTTATCCGACGTTTCACTGCTTGAGCGAAGCTGCAAGGATCTGGTTGTTTTTATGGACGACCTGGAAAGCGTCATCTCAGACACGCAGGAAATTACTGCAAAAGTGAATCCCAAGCTCCTCCAATAACGTCCTGCTTCGCCGGTCTGGTGCAGAAGAACTTTGGACATGTCCCTGGCGCCCATGAAACTGAAGGTCAGAGTTGTGAAAACTGTTATTTGTGCCATACGGGGCACCCGCGCGCGATATTCCGTTAACGGCCGCCCCGGTTCAAGACGCCGGTTTCACGGCCTGGCGGTTCATCGGACACGGGGTACTGGCCGGTTTCATCCCGAATGTAAGCAACCCGTTTCCACGGCTCCGGAAGAGGGACGGGCTGTCATCGGCACCCGTCCGGCCGTTGCCAAAATTGGCTCCAGCCATGTCAACGGCGAACAAGCAGCTTTTCTAAGCGGTTCCGGAAATAAACCGATACTCCTGCAAACTGATAAAACCTTCACCGGCCCGCCCGGAACGCGGGAGCAGGGCCGGTTTGGCCCACTCTCCTCCACAGGGGTATGGCACAATGCCCTGTATAAGGAAGCTTTGCGGATCCCAAGCAGGCTAGCCGACGTTCCCTCTATTTCCAGACGCGCTGTAAACTGGCGCAGCAAAACAGCAGCAACTGATGCCCTCTGGCAGGCTGCGGACCTGCGCAGCATCCCTACGGGCTTGCATTGCAGGACCACCTCATTCCCCCAGGCTGTAACCAGTACCGACTTGGAGCAGGCGGCAGGATACTGCCGCGCTGCAAAGAAGGGCATCTTAAGAAAATCCGCAATGATGCCCTGCCTCACCCCAATCGGTCCAACAGAGCCTGCAGCACCGTGGAGCCGCCGCAGGAAGCGCATACAAAGGATACGCCAGCATGATTTCCATTCCCCAAACCGCCGAACGCCCAGCCCTGAACATTATCCTTGTTGAAGACGACGACGGTGACGCAAAAGCCCTGCACCGCGCGTTCAACCGGGCCCGGATTGCCAACCCGATCAAACGGTTCGTGGACGGGGTCGAGGCCCTGGCGTTCCTGCGCGGCGAACTGCACCAGGTTCCGCCACCCAATTTTGTCGTGCTGAGCGATATCAATATGCCCCGCAAGAACGGGATTGAGCTTCTGAAGGAAATCCGCGCAGACCCGGTGCTGCACAAGGTCCTTTTTATCGTGCTTACAACTTCGGCCGACGAACGGGATATTTCCGCCGCCTACGCGAACAATGTCGCCGGATATATCCTCAAATCCAAGGCAGGCGACATGTTTGTCGACTTGATGGCAACCCTGAACAATTACTGGCGCATTGTAGAACTGCCCGATATCCACATCAGAAAGGTGTCCGATGACGGTCCTGAACATCCTGATCATTGATGACGATGCCGGTGACCGGAAACTGGCGCGCAGACTGCTGCAGAACCTGTATCCGGATGCCAATGTGATTGAGGCCGACTGCGGAAAGGACGCCATGTCTCACTCCGGTCTTCCGGTGGATGTGATCCTGCTGGACTACCTCCTGCCGGATGGCACGGGGCTCGACCTGATTGCGCAGCTGACCGAGACCTGGCCGCGGGCGGTTTTGTTCATGACGACCGGTCAGGGCGATGAGGAAATCGCCAAAAGTGTCATTCTGGCCGGCGCCAGTGATTACATCCCCAAATCAGCAATCACTTCCGAAGCCCTGAGACGGATGATCACGAACGGGCAGAAGGTTGCCGAGATGCGCTGGCGGATCCAGGAACAGCAGAACGAGCTGCGCCTTTTCTCCGATGTGCTGGTACATGACATGCGGGCGCCGATCCGGGCCATAAAATTTCTCAGCGACCAGATACACGAGGATTATCAAAACGGCGATCTTGAGGAGGTGGCCCGGCAGTTTGAACTAATGAAAAAATCGGTGCGCAAAACATCTGAACTGATCGAAGGGCTGGCCTCCCATATAAATCCGCACAGCAATGGCAAACCTGCCTATGTGACTGTCGAAAGCCTGTTTGACAGCCTGCGGGCAGTCATGGCGCAGGACCTTGCGGAATCCGGCGCCCGGATAGAATGGCATTCCGGCGGGCTGGCTGGCTTGTGTTTCCCGCCGGACATCGTGCAATTGCTGCAAAACCTCATCGGCAACGCAATCAAATACAGCGGCGGCAAAACCGCCGAGATTTCCGTAACGGCGGAACCCGCCGGGCCTGGATTGATGATATCCGTGGCGGACAATGGTATCGGCGTTCCGGCGCAATACCGGGACAAGATCTTTGAGCCCTTCAAGCGTCTGCAGCGTGGCAGTGATCAGCCAGGCAGTGGTCTGGGTCTGGCGACCTGCGCCAAAATTGCCAAGCGTCACAACGGGTCGATCTGGTGCGAGCCGCAAGCGGACACGGGCACCACAATCCGCTTCACAATCTGCCTTGAGGCTGGGCAAGCACGGGAAACGGCCTGAGAGCAGGACTGCTCCCTACTGCGGCAGACAGTGGTGCTCTTGGCGGAGGACGGTCTTAGCCTGTAAAAGCGGTCCAAGTTGAGTGAGAAACTCCAGGTGGAACATAGACACGACAAGGTGTATGCCCTTGCTTAAGAAACGAATTCCGGATGAGCCGACAGCCTGCTTACTGACGTTGGCAGGAAGGCCAGGGGCGCAACGCGGCTTACCAGTCGACGCAAAAGCGCCATCGTATCAGCCGACTCTTCGCGATTGCACTAATTATCAGGATACTAGTCGCCTGCGGCGGTCTTGATCAGTGCCGCGAGGCAAAAGGATCTGCATGCCGTCCTTGAGTGTTTCAAATTGAAAGTTCCTGCATCCTTGGCCTGAGGCGTCCTTGGACGATGACTTCAGCAGAGTCCGGCGGTTGGTGTGATTTCCTCCGTTA
The DNA here is from genome assembly GCF_055902035.1 of Leisingera sp. SA215. Lineage (NCBI taxonomy): Bacteria > Pseudomonadati > Pseudomonadota > Alphaproteobacteria > Rhodobacterales > Roseobacteraceae > Leisingera > Leisingera sp. SA215. Next base: position 52,609 of record NZ_JBVVXU010000013.1, read on the forward strand.
ATCCGTGCTGGGTGCAGCCTCCGCAAAGCGAAGCGCGGCCCGTGCGGGCTGGTTGACGGTCACAGTTTCTGTTCGGCTAAGGTTGAGCGTGTCCGACCTTTTGTGTAAGATTGATCCGGTTTATGCTTCACCGAAAGGAAGCATGAATGAGCATCTCGAAAGAAATCCTGGACGAATTACTGAAGGACGTGGAGCGCCTGAAGACTTGCTCGGCGATGCCAGGCTGATGAAAGAGCTGAAGATCAAGCTCATGGAGCGGATGCTGGGTGCCGAGCTGACAGCGCATCTGGGTTATGAAGAAGGCGAGGACGCGCCTTCCGGTCAGAGCAACCGGCGCAACGGCACGTCGACCAAGGTTCTGAAAGGCCAGGACGGGGAGATGCCGGTTGCGATCCCGCGGGACCGTATCAGCAGCTTCGAGCCCGAGCTGGTGAGGAAGGAGCAGACCCGGATCGATGGGATCGATGATAAGATCGTCGGGCTCTACGCCGCCGGTCTGACGGTGCGGAACCTCCAGGCCCATCTGCTTGATCTTTAGTCTCGCCCGACCTGATCAGCCGCGTCACCGATGCGGTGCTGGACGAAGTCAGGGAATGGCAGAGCCGCGCCCTGGACCGGATGTATCCCATCGTGATCTTCGACGCGCTGCAGGTGAAGATCCGTGATTTTGACAGCCAGACGGTCAAGAACAAGGCCGTCTACGTCGCTCTCGGCGTCACCCGCGATGGGAGCCTCGAGGTTCTGGGCCTGTTGATCGCCGAGAACGACGGCGCCAAATTCTGGCTGTCGGTGATGAACGAGCTGAAAAACCGAGGCGTCCAAGACGTCCTGATCGCTGTCGTGGACGGGCTGAAAGGCTTTCCTGGGGAGTGTCCTGAAGCCTGTGTATCTGTCACCAGGAAGATCAACCATGGCCAGGGACAGCCCATCAGAAACGTCAGCGCTGCGCGCGCATTTGCCGGAGATGCCCGGAACCCACTTGCCGGCCGGGATGCCCGGGTTGCCCGGCCGCCTTACAGGGCTGGATGCCGGCCAGCTCAGCAATGCCGGGGTGCACCGCCGCGGCAGGCTGATCCCGTGGATCAGGGCCGCGCCAGGACCGGAAATGTGCCAGCAACGACGCTTTGACCTCCGGAACATGTGCCCTGATCAGATCGGCCGCCTGGCCGGCATCCCCCATTTCGCAGGCCGCCAGGACTTCGAGATGCTCGCGCTCCGCGCGCTCAATGCCGTCGCTCATGACCAGCTGCGCACGGATATAGCGGTCAATCCGGTCCATTGCGCCGCGGGCCGCTTCGCGGAAAAAGCTCAGCGCGCTGACACGGTACTGCGCGTCGTGGAATTCCCGGTTCAGGACACCCCACTCCATCGGGTTCTTGCACCCTGCAAAAGCCTCGCAATGCATCCGCGCCCCGGGGCCAGTTGCGCCTGTGACATCCGCGGCACCGCATCGCGGATGATCTCCGGCTCCAGAAGGGCGCGGAAATCGAATATTTCCGCCGCCTCATCCGCCGACAACCCGACCAAAACCGTGTCTTTGAAGCGCTGGGTCTTGACCAGCCCGTACTCCTCCAGCCTTGAGATTGCGTCCCGTACCGGGATCCGGCTGGTGTTGAAGCGGCGTGCAATTTCCTCCTGCCGCAGCGGTTCGCCCTCTTCCAGCCGGCCGTCGATGATTGCCGTGCGCAAGGCCTCAAACACCGCCGCGGCAGCCGAAGCCGCTTTTCAAGTATCAACCGGGTCCAGGTTCATCGGAATGCGTCTCCTTTCGGTCAGATGTATGTGAACCTGCCCGCCCGGAAAAGCGGATTGACTGTAAGCCCGGGTTTACTGCCCTGCCGACGGCTTCCCCGTCACACTTCCAGCGACACCCACAGCACCCTGGCGTCTTCTTCGCTGACCGACACACAGCCGTGGCCCATACCGCTGTCATAATAAACAGAATCCCCCGTCCCCATTCGAAGCGGCCGGTAGTGTTCTGTGTAGAGTATCAACTCGCCGCTCAGCACAAACATGAACTCTTCGCCCTGATGGCGGACCCAATTGTCGAACTCCGTCACATCCCGCGCCTTGATGGTGCTGATATATGGCACCATGCGCTTGCTGGTCAGCTCGCTGCACAGCAGTTCATGATCATAGGTCGACGTTTCCTTGTGTTCGCCGAGCCCGGTACGGGTGAAGTCCCGGCGGCCTGTGACGCCGCTTTGCCCTGATTGCACAAACAGCTGAGGCGTTTCCAGCTCCAGCGTCTGCATCAAGCGGCGGATAATCTCGAAACTGGGCCGGGTCTGGTTGTTCTCGATCTTCGACAGCGTCGACCGGCCAATGGCCGCAGCGCGCGCCGCTTCCTCCAGCGTCAGCCCCTTGTCCTTGCGGGCATCGCGAATCATTTTTCCCAGGACTTCCCCGTCCGGGGCTTCCACGGCTTCCGGGCCGAGTCCTGTTTCCTCTGAGGGAATTGGTTCCATTTCCACGATTTCTCCTGATCCCGAAACAGCTTAACTTTGATGTATTCGCTGGTCAAAATTTCCATGATCGCACTTTATGTTTGCAATAAGGGAAAAGTTTCCTATAGGAGACGAAGCGTCGTATACGACTGAACACGTGCCGGGTTTGGGCCGCATTTCGGAGGAGAGTTCACATGAGCGCATATGATCTGATCGTGATCGGGGCTGGTCCGGGCGGATATGTCGCAGCAATCCGTGCTGCGCAGCTGGGCATGAAAGTTGCCTGCGTCGAAGGCCGCGGTGCTCTCGGCGGCACCTGCCTCAACGTCGGCTGCATCCCCTCCAAGGCGCTTCTGACCTCCTCGGCCAAATACGCCGAACTCTCACATATCTCCGCACATGGCATTGCCGTTGAAGGTGCCAGCCTGGATCTGGGCGTGCTGATGGCACGCAAGAACAAGATCGTCGGCGACCTGACCAAGGGCATCGGCTTCCTGTTCAAGAAGAACGGTGTCGACCATATCGAAGGCTGGGCCAGCATTCCCGCTCCCGGCCAGGTGCAGGTGGGCGAAGACAGCTACACCGCGAAGAACATCCTGATGGCCACCGGCTCGGAACCCGCCACCCTCCCCGGCGTGGAAATCGACGAGGTGGACGTGCTGAGCAGCACCGGTGCGCTGGCCCTCAAAGGCGTGCCAGAGCATCTGGTGGTGATCGGCGCCGGCGTGATCGGGCTTGAGCTTGGCCAGGTCTGGTCACGCCTCGGATCCAAGGTGACGGTTGTTGAATACCTCGACCGCATCCTGCCCGGCATCGACGGCGAGATCGCCAAGCTATCCCAGCGGGCGCTGAGCAAGCGCGGTCTGAAGTTTCAGCTGGGCCGCGCACTGAAAACCATCGAGAAGGGCACAAACGGCCTGACACTGACGCTGGACCGCGTGGGCAAGGACAAGGTAGAGCAGATCGAGGCGGAGAAGGTGCTGATCGCCATCGGCCGCCGCCCGGTGACCCGCGGCCTGGGACTTGAGGATCTGGGTGTTTCCATCAACGCCCGCGGCTTCATTGAAGTGGATGAGCGCTTCTCCACCTCTGTCCCCGGCATCTTTGCCATCGGCGACTGCGTGCCTGGCCCGATGCTGGCGCACAAGGCCGAGGAAGACGGCGTCGCCTGCGTGGAGATGCTGGCAGGCGAACACGGCCATGTGGATTACAACACCGTGCCGGGCGTTGTGTACACAGATCCGGAGGTCGCTTCGGTCGGCCAGACCGAAGAAGCCTTGAAAGAGGCCGGTGCCGAATACATCTCCGGCAAGTTTGCCTTCATGGCCAACTCCCGCGCCCGCTCCACTGGCGAGACCGACGGCGCTGTCAAAGTGCTTGCCACACCCGAAGGCAAGATCCTCGGCGCCCATATCTGCGGTGCGCATGGCGGTGATTTAATTGCAGAATTGGTGCTTGCCATGACCAAAGGTGCTACTATCGAGGAAGTTGCACGAACCTGCCATGCGCATCCTGCGATGGGTGAGGCGGTGAAAGAAGCCTGCCTTGACGCACTCGGCCGCGCCATTCACGCCTGATCTGGAGGGAGCTGCCAGATGACGATCCAGCTAAGACCCCGCCACCCGGAAAAGGCCCACAAGGCTGACACCGCCATCCCCCGCAAACCCCGGTGGATCCGCAAGAAGAAGATCGAAAGCGCCGAGTATTACGAGACCCGCAAGCTGATGCGGCAGCATGATCTGGCGACCGTCTGCGAGGAGGCCGCCTGCCCCAACATCGGCGAATGCTGGTCCAAGCGCCACGCCACCATGATGATCATGGGCGAGATCTGCACCCGCGGTTGTTCCTTCTGCAACGTGACCACCGGCAGGCCGGACACACTGGACGCGTTTGAACCGGGCCGGGTTGCGGCTGCGGTGAAAAAGCTGGGCCTGCGCCATGTGGTGATCACCTCCGTCGACCGCGACGATCTGGCGGACGGCGGCGCAGAGCATATTGCCCAGACCATCCGCGCCACCCGCCACCAGAACTCCGGCACCACAATCGAGGTTCTGACCCCGGATTTCCTGGGCAAGGGCGACGCCGCGCAGGCCGTGTTTGAGGCGGCCCCGGATGTCTTCAACCACAACCTGGAAACTGTGCCGCGCCTTTACCCGCGCGTCCGTCCCGGTGCGCGCTACTATACTTCGCTGCGGCTGCTGGACGACGCCAAACGCGCCAACCCGCAGCTGTTCACCAAATCCGGCATCATGGTCGGCCTGGGCGAAACTCTGGACGATGTGCGCCAGGTGATGGATGATCTGCGGGCGGCACAGGTAGACTTCCTGACTGTGGGTCAGTATCTGCAGCCCACACCCAAGCACCACCGGATCGACCGTTTCTGGTCGCCGGAAGAATTCGCGCAGCTGGAACAGATCGCCCGGTCCAAGGGCTTTCTTCACGTGTCAGCCACCCCGCTGACCCGTTCCTCGTTCCACGCGGATGAAGATTTTGCCGCCCTGAAAGAGGCCCGTCAGATGGCCTTGGCGAAGGGCATTCAACCTTAACGCAAGCGGGAGGAGACCCATGGAAGCGTTAAATTCAATCGTAGGAGCCATCAATGGCGTAGTATGGGGGCCGCTGATGCTGGTCCTCATTCTGGGCGTTGGCTTCTTCCTTCAGGTCGGCTTGAAGTTCATGCCGATACGGAAACTGGGCATGGGCTTTGGCCTGATGTTCAAGGGCCGTGAAGGCACTGGCGAAGGCCAGATCACCCCGTTCAACGCGCTGATGACCGCCCTGTCGGCCACCATCGGCACCGGCAACATCGCCGGTGTTGCCACCGCCGTGTTCCTCGGCGGCCCCGGTGCGCTGTTTTGGATGTGGATGACCGCGCTGGTCGGCATGGCCACCAAATATTCCGAAGCCGTCTGCGCCGTGAAATTCCGCGAACGCGACGAAGAAGGAAACTATGTCGGCGGCCCGATGTATTACATCAAGAACGGCCTCGGCGCGAAATGGGCCTGGCTGGGCGTTGCCTTTGCCGTGTTCGGCTCCATCGCAGCCTTCGGCATCGGAAACGGCGTGCAGGCCAATGGTGTGGCGCAGGTGCTGGAGACCAACTTCGGCTTCAACCCCTCGATCACCGGTATCGTGCTGATGGTGCTGACCGGCGCCGTGATCCTGGGCGGCATCACCCGCATCGGCGCGGTGGCCGGCAAGCTGGTGCCGTTCATGGCGGTCAGCTACATCGCCGCCGGCCTGATCGTGCTGGTCATCAATGCAGACGCCATCGGTGCTGCCTTCGGACTGGTGTTCACCCATGCTTTCACCCCCTCCGCAGCCGAAGGCGGCTTTGCCGGTGCGGCAGTCTGGGCGGCGATCCGCTTTGGCGTGGCGCGCGGCGTTTTCTCCAACGAGGCAGGCCTCGGCTCTGCCCCGATCGCCCACGCGGCAGCGAATACCAAAGGCCCGGTCAACCAGGGCCTGATCGCGATGCTGGGCACCTTCATCGACACCATCATCGTCTGCTCGATCACCGGCCTGGCGATTATCGCCTCCGGCGCCTGGACCTCAGGCGAATCCGGGGCCGCGCTGACCTCGCTGGCGTTTGAGACCTCGCTGCCCGGCTTCGGCGGCTACCTGATCGCCATCGCCCTGTCGATCTTTGCCTTCACCACCATCCTGGGCTGGTCCTACTATGGCGAGAAGTGCATGGAATTCCTGTTCGGCGTGAAGGTCATGCTGCCCTACCGCATCCTGTGGATCATCGCGATCTACTTCGGAGCCACCGCTGACCTCGGCTTTATCTGGCTGCTGGCGGATACGCTGAACGCAATGATGGCCATCCCGAACCTGATCGCCTTGGCGCTGCTGAGCCCGATCGTCTTCAAGGTGACGAAACAGTTCTTTGCCACCGGTGGCAAGTCGGAAGAAGCCGGCCACGCTGCCGAATAAGCTCTCCGGGAGGGCGCCCGCCGTGCCCTCCCCCACCCCGAAACCAGAATAATTCAAAGGCTGCACAGGATGACCGACGCCCCACAACGCACCCCGCTTTATGACCTGCACGTAGATCTTGGCGGCAAGATGGTCGATTTCGCCGGCTGGGAAATGCCGGTGCAGTACCCCATGGGCATCATGGGCGAGCACAAGCAGTGCCGCGAAAAGGCTGCGCTGTTCGACGTCTCCCACATGGGCCAGGTGATCCTGCGCGGCGAAAACGTGGGCGAGAAGCTGGAAACGCTCTGCCCGCAGGCTTTTGCCACTCTGAAAGAAGGCAAGGCGCGCTACGGTTTTTTCACCAATAACGACGGCGGCATCATGGACGATCTGATCGTCTCCAACGCCGGCGACCATTATTTCGTCGTGGTGAACGCGGCGCTGCGCCATCAGGACATCCCGCACATGCAGGCCAACCTGGAAGGTGTCGAAGTGACCGAGATCTTCGACCGCGCGCTGGTGGCCGTGCAAGGCCCCAAGGCTGAAGACGTGGTGGGCGCACTTTGCCCTGCCGCCCGTGATCTGAAGTTCATGGAAACAACCGTGGCGGACATCGGTGGCGTTGAATGCCGCGTCTCGCGCCTTGGCTACACCGGCGAGGACGGCTACGAGATCTCGATCCCGGAAGCCGACGCCATCCGCGTCTCCAAACTGTTCCTGGCGCATGACGACTGCGAACCCGCAGGCCTCGGCGCCCGCGACAGCTTGCGCCTTGAGGCCGGTCTCTGCCTCTATGGCAACGACATCGACCAATCGACCTCACCGATCGAAGCATCGCTTTCCTGGGCGATCCAGAAGCGCCGCAAAGAAGACGGCAGCTTCCCCGGCGCCGCCCGCATCCAGAAGGAACTGGCCGAAGGCACCGCCAAAAAGCTGGTTGGCATCAAGCCCGAAGGCCGCGCTCCCGCCCGCCAGGGTGTGGAAGTTCAAAGTGAAAGCGGCGACACCCTCGGCGCCATCACCTCGGGCAGCTTCGGCCCCACCGTCGGCGGTCCGGTCGCCATGGGCTATGTTGCGGCAGATTACAGCGCGGCAGGCACCAAGGTGAACCTCATCATCCGAGGCAAGGCGCAGCCGGCTGAAATCGTTGCCCTGCCCTTCATCGCACACAACTACAAACGCTAAGACATCATCAGGAGAGTCAAAATGGCCACCTATTATTCCGAAGACCATGAATGGATCACCGTTGAAGGCGATGTGGCAACCTTGGGCATCACCCAGCACGCCGCCGACCAGCTGGGCGAAGTTGTCTTTGTCGAACAGCGCGAAACCGGTGACGAGTTCGAAAAAGGCGGCGAGATCGGGGTGATCGAGTCCGTGAAAGCGGCTTCCGAAATCTACGCCCCGCTGGACGGCGAAGTGGTCGAGGTGAACGAAGCCCTGGCCGACAACCCCGGCGCCCTGAACGAAAGCCCGGAAGGCGACGCCTGGATCTACAAGATCAAACTGTCCGACGCCTCCCAGCTGGACGATCTGATGGATCTGGACGGCTACAAAGCCCTGATCGGTTAAGCACTCTTCCCCGCCGGGACCGCCTGGCGGGGTCCATTGCCCCAGACAAGGACCCATAGACATGGCCTTTAAACTCACCGATTACGAAGCCTACGACTTCGCCAACCGGCGCCACATCGGCCCCTCTCCGCGCGAGATGGCCGACATGCTGCAGGTGATCGGCTTCAAAACCCTGGACGAGCTGATCGACGCCACCGTGCCGCCCGCCATCCGCCAGAAAGAGGCGCTGGACTGGGGTCCGGCGATGACCGAGCGCGACGCGCTGTTCCACATGAAAGAAGTCGCCTCCAAGAACAAGGTGCTGACCTCGCTGATCGGCCAGGGCTACTATGGCACCACCACCCCGGCGCCGATCCTGCGCAACATCCTGGAAAACCCGGCCTGGTACACCGCCTATACTCCTTATCAGCCGGAAATTTCCCAAGGCCGTCTTGAGGCACTGCTGAACTTCCAGACCATGGTCAGCGACCTTACCGGCCTGGACATTGCCAACGCGTCGCTGCTGGACGAAGCCACCGCCGCCGCCGAAGCTATGGCGATGGCGCACCGCGGTTCGCGCTCCAAGGCGAACAATGCCGCCTTCTTTGTCGACAAGAACTGCCACCCGCAGACCGTCGCTGTGATCCAGACCCGCGCCGAGCCGCTGGGCATCGACGTGGTAGTTGCCGATCCCGATGACCTGGACCCGGGCGCAGTCTTTGGCGCGATCTTCCAGTATCCGGGCACTCACGGCCATGTGCGCGATTTCACATCGGAAATCGAAGCCATTCATGAGCATAAGGGCATTGCTGTTGTCGCCGCCGACATCCTGTCGCTGGCGCTGCTGAAGTCGCCCGGTGAAATGGGCGCCGACATCGCCATCGGCTCAACCCAGCGCTTTGGCGTTCCGATGGGCTATGGCGGCCCGCACGCGGCCTATATGGCGACCACCGACAAACTGAAACGCGCCATGCCCGGCCGCATCATCGGCGTCTCGGTCGATGCCCGCGGCAACAAGGCCTACCGTCTGGCGCTGCAGACCCGCGAACAGCACATCCGCCGCGAAAAAGCAAACTCCAACGTCTGTACCGCACAGGCGCTGCTGGCGGTGATCGCGTCGATGTATGCGGTCTACCACGGCCCCGACGGCATCAAGGCGATTGCCCAGTCGGTGCACCGTAAAACCTCGCGCCTGGCTGCCGGCCTGGAAGAGCACGGCTTCAAGGTGGAACCGGAAGTCTTCTTCGACACCATTACTGTCGAGGTCGGCCCGCTGCAGAAAACCGTGATGGAAGCAGCCGTTGCCCGCGGTGTGAACCTGCGCAAAGTGGGTGAAGACCGTATCGGTGTTTCGCTGGACGAACAGACCCGGGCTGAGACCATCGAAGCCGTCTGGGGTGCCTTCGGCATTGCCAAGAAAGACGACAGCGTCAAGAACCGCGCCTACCGCCTGCCCGACTACGCGCTGCGTGAAAGCGAGTATCTGACCCACCCGATTTTCCACAAGAACCGGGCCGAGGCAGAGATCACCCGCTATATGCGCCGCTTGGCCGACCGCGACCTGGCGCTGGACCGGGCGATGATCCCGCTGGGCTCCTGCACCATGAAGCTGAACGCCACCATCGAGATGATCCCGGTCACCTGGCCGGAATTCGGCAACCTGCACCCCTTCTGCCCGGAAGACCAGGCGCAGGGCTATCACCAGATGATTAACGATCTGAATGTCAAGCTGTGCCAGATCACCGGCTATGACGCAATCTCCCAGCAGCCGAACTCCGGTGCGCAGGGCGAATACGCAGGGCTTCTGACCATCCGCAACTACCATGCGGCCCGGGGCGAAGCGCATCGCAACATCTGCTTGATCCCGACCTCGGCGCACGGCACCAACCCGGCGTCGGCACAGATGGTGGGCTACAAGGTGATCCCGGTGAAGGCAGACGACAAAGGCAACATCGACACCGCCGACTTCCGTGCCAAAGCCGAGCAGCACAGCGATAATCTTGCGGCCTGCATGATCACCTACCCGTCGACCCATGGTGTATTTGAAACCACCGTGCAGGAAGTCTGCCAGATCACCCATGATCACGGCGGCCAGGTCTATATCGACGGCGCCAACATGAACGCCATGGTGGGTCTGTCGCGCCCCGGCGACATCGGCGGCGACGTCAGCCACCTGAATCTTCACAAGACCTTCTGCATTCCGCATGGCGGCGGCGGCCCCGGCATGGGTCCGATCGGCGTCAAGGCGCATTTGACCGAGCACCTGCCGGGCCACCCGGAATACGGCACTGCCGTGGGTCCGGTCTCGGCGGCTCCGTTCGGCTCGCCGTCGATCCTGCCGGTCAGTTGGGCCTACTGCCTGCTGATGGGCGGTGCAGGCCTCACCCAGGCGACCAGAGTGGCGATCCTCAACGCCAACTACATCGCCGCGCGCCTCAAGGATGCCTACAAGATCCTCTACACCTCGGAAACGGGTCGTGTGGCGCATGAATGCATCCTGGACACCCGTCCGCTGGCGGATGACGGCGGCGTCACCGTGGACGACGTCGCCAAGCGTCTGGTCGACTCGGGCTTCCACGCCCCAACCATGTCCTGGCCGGTGGCGGGGACGTTGATGGTGGAACCGACCGAATCCGAGCCCAAGGACGAGCTGGACCGCTTCTGCGAGGCGATGCTGTCGATCCGCTCGGAGGCGCAGGACATCATCGATGGCAAGATTGACCCCGAGAACAACCCGCTCAAGCACGCGCCGCACACGGTGCGCGACCTTGTGGGGGAATGGGACCGTCCCTACAGCCGCGAACAGGCCTGCTTCCCTCCCGGCAACCTCGGTGTCGACAAATACTGGCCGGCAGTGAACCGGGTGGACAACGCCTATGGCGACCGCCACTTGATCTGCACCTGCCCGCCGATGTCGGACTACGAAGAAAACGAAGCCTGATCTATTCAGGCTCCGCGCCCTGCCGGCCCAGCCCGGCAGGGCATCCCCGCATGACCCGCTCAGAGGAGAGAATGATGTCCCGTCTCGAACCGCTGACCGTGCCAGCTCCCCGGCCCTCCGCAGACAGCGCGCCGCAGGCCCGCTTTCACGATATCGAGATCATTCTGCCGCAGGCAGAGCCGCCCGCCGCGGCGCAGATGATCTGCGAAGTCTTCCGCGCTGCCAACGACTTATTCCCAGACAGCGGCTACCGCACCGCCGTGCGCAATTTCTGCTCGCAAATGCGTGCCGTGCCCGAGGGCTGGAAACCGCAGACGGTCATTTTCCTGGGCGGCATTTCCAGCCGATGGCCGCTCAATTCCGGTGAAAAGGCCAGCCTGCAACGGATCTGCCGCCAGGCCCAGCGCTGCCTGTTTTCCGGCAGCGCCATCTTCCTGCTGGCCGAGTCCGGGCTGCAGGCGGTCTCCGAGACCGCCGTTCATTCAAATTTTGCTGCCGCCGCAGAGGAAGAGCAGCTGACCTGCGCCCCGGCGGGCACCCTGACCACTGCCGCCGGCCGCATCAGCACCGCCGTCAGCAGCTTTGCCGCGCTGCGCCTGCTGGCCGGCTTCCTGCGCGCCGACCGCGGACCGTTCATCGCCGATGCAGTCTGCGACTACCTCGGCCTGGCTTTTGGCCCGGCATCGGAGCAATCCAAAATATCGCTGCAACTGCGTCAGGCCGCCGGGGGCGACACCCTGATCGTCAAGATCCTCGACCTGATGCAACAAAACCTCGAAGAGCCGCTTTTGATCCGCGACATTGCCCAGAAGGCCGGCGTCTCTCCGCGCAAGCTGGAACGCCGCTTTCAGCAAAAGACCAGAACCAGCCCGCTGGCGGCGTATCGCAAGCTGCGGATTGAGAAGGCCCGCCAGTTGTTGCTGCACACTACCCTGCCGCTGGCCGAGATCGCTGCCGCCACCGGCTTTGGCTCGCGCAGCAGCCTCACCGACTGGTTCAAGCGGGAATACAAAACCAGCCCGCTGGCTTTCCGCAAACAATACTACGCGGACAGACACCCGGCAGGTTCTGCCGCCTGAAAATAAGCGGGATCAATCATGAAAAGGCGGCCGCAAGGCCGCCTTTTGTTTGTTTGAGCCCGGTTCAGTTACCTGAACCGCTTTCCGCACCCTCATTCGAAAGGGCGCCGGGGTCAAAGACATTACCAAAACCGGAGTTTTGGTTCTGCGGTTCCTCCACCGTCTCGGCTCCATCCTCCTCATCCCCTGACAGGCTGCCTGGTGCAAAGACACCGCCAAAGCCGGAGTTGTTGCCGGTGCCGGTGGAGGGTGCAGGCCGGGCTGGCGCGGTGCTGCCCTGCTCTGCTTCCTGCTGCTGGCGGCGCAACTCGCGCTGACGGCGCAGCTCCTGGATGCGTTCTTCTGTCTCCAGGCGCTTTTGCTCCTGCACTTCCGCAATGCATTGCTGCGGGCTGTAGACGGTTGCAGTGCCCACCACTGCCACCGTCGCACAGGCCACAACCACCAGCACCATTGCTGCAACATTGGAGCTCAAGAACCCGGGCAGCTGCAGCCTGCCGCTTTCCAGCTCCGCTACTGTGGCCTTCCTGCGCGCCGCCGCCACCAATTCCTTGCGCCGGATGCCGGCCTCGTTCGCCAGCGCCGCAAACACGGTCAGCACCACGATGATAAAGGCCAGCGCCGAAATCGCCGGGGTGATGCCGTACCGCACCTTCTGTGCCAGTTCGATGGTCAGCGTCGGGTATTCGCCAAAGGTGAAAGTGGTGGTGTTGTAGTTCTCAAAGCTCGCGAGAAACGCCAGCACCGCAGCGCTCGCAATCGCCGGCCGCATAAACGGCAAAAGCACCTTGCGGAAGGCCTGGGCATGGGTGGCGCCCAGATCCAGCGCGGCCTCGGTCAGTGCAACGTCATAGCGCTGCAGCCGCGCCACCAGCACCAGCATGCAGTAGCTGGCGATGAAGGTCGACTGGCCGATGATGGTCAGGAACAGACCGTTCGACAGCCAGCTGTCCGCCCCCAGCCCCAGCATCCGATTGATCCGGTCCCAGAACACCAGGGTCGAGATGCCAATGACCACGCCGGGGATCAGGATCGGCGCGATGATGATCGTGTAATAGGTCGCGCGCAACTTAGGCCAGATCTGCGTCAGCATCAGCGCGCCTGCGAGCCCCATCGCCACCGACAGCACAACTGTGCCCGCACCCACCAGGATCGAATTCCAGATCCCGTTCAGGATGCGTTCGTCCTGAAACAGCGCCGAAAACCACTCGAACGTCAGGCACTCCCACGGGGTCATCCGCGGGAAAGACGGCGAGTTGAAGGCGGTGGCCGACATGATCACCAGCGGGCCCAGAAGATAGGCAAAGAAGATTCCCAGATAGACCCAGAGGCTCAGGCGCATGAAAGACAGGTTCTTCATTTGCCGATATCCCCCATGTTCACCTTGAACAGCCGCATGATCGCCAGCACCAACAGGATACAGGTCACCAGCAGCACCACCGCATAGGCCGCGCCCTGCGGCCAGTCGGAATTGTCATTGAACTGCTGATAGATCAGCTGCGTGAACCACAGGCTCGACGGCCCGCCAAGGATCTGCGGTGCCGCCAGCGCGCCCGCCGACAGCATGAACACCATGGTGCAGCCCGAGGAGATGCCCGGCTTGGCATAAGGGATAACCACCCGCTGGTGGATCTTGGCCCAGCTGGCGCCCATATCGCGTGCCGCCTCGATCTGGTTGCGGTCCAGGCTCTCGATCACGTTGTAGATCGGAAAGATCATCAGCAGGATGTATGCGTAGCCCAAACCGGCATAAAGCGCGATGTCATTGCGGATGAAATCAAACGGCGTGTCGAAAATTCCCAGCCCCACCAGTGCATTGTTCAAAACCCCGGTCTCTCCGAAGATGATACGCAGGGCGAACGCCCGCAGGATCTCGTTGATCCAGTAGGGGATGATCAGCATCAGCGCAAAGATGCGGATGTGATTGCCCTTGGTCTGGGCCAGGTAATAAGCGATCGGGTAGCACAGGATGAGGTTGAAGATGGTGACGCAGACCGCCGCCACCAGGGTGCGGAAGAAAACATTGAGATCGACGGCATTGTAGGTCTGGCCGCCGCCTTCCGGACCGAACACAAGATATTTGTAGTTTTCAAACGTATAGACATCCCTGGGGCCGCCGATCTCTGGCGGCGGCAGGTTGGTCCGGAACGAAAAGTCGAGCATCGACAGCTGCGGCAGGATGATCAGGCCGATGGTCCAGAACAGGACCAGGCCCAGCATCAGGCTGCCCATGCCGGTGCCGTTGCGCTTGAAGAATTCCTTCAGGAAGACTGGCATGGCGTGCGCCCCCTCATTCCGCGGCCAGCTCACCTGCGGGTACGGCAACTGCGTTTTCCGTGGCGTACTGCAGGGTGATGTTCTGACCGGTGTGATCGTCAAAGGACTGCCCCACATTGGGGATCGAGACCTTCAGCTCCTTGCCACCGTCGCCCTCCATGAAGATGTTGAAGGCATTGCCCTCGAACTCCTCGTGGTTGACCCTCGCCGAGACCAGATTGCGGCCTGCAGCACCGTCGCCTGCCAGCGCAAAGGCCTCGGGGCGGATGAACATCATCGCCTCGTCGCCTTCGCTCATGCGGCCCTGATTGGCGGTCGAAATCCGCGCCAGAAGGTCGCCCGAACGATTGGTTGCGATCAGTGCCTCATTTCCCATCACCCGCTTGACCTTGCCGCGAAACACGTTGTTTTCGCCGACGAACGACGCGGCAAAGGCGGTGGCGGGGTCATTGTAGATGGTCTTGCCATCGGCGATCTGGTCGATCACCCCCGCCTTCATCACCGCGATATTGTCGGACATGGTCAGCGCCTCTCCCTGATCATGGGTGATGTAGATGAAAGTAATGCCGACGCGTTGCTGGATTTCGCGCAGCTCGGTGCGCATGTGCTGGCGCAGTTTCAGATCCAGCGCTGACAGGGGTTCATCCAGCAGCAGAACGTCCGGCTCTGCACAAAGGGCGCGCGCAATCGCCACCCGCTGACGCTGGCCGCCCGACAGCTCGCTGGGCAGCTTGTCGCCCTGCCCCGGCAGCGCGATCATGTCCAAAAGCTCATCCGCGCGCTTGCGTCGCTCGCGGGTTGATGCGCCCTTGATTTCCATCGAAAAGGTGATGTTTTCCCAAACTTTCATCAGCGGAAACAGCGCCAGATTCTGGAAGATCAGCGCGGTGGGTCTCTTGTTGGGGCCAATCCCCTTCATGTCATTGCCGCCGATCAGCACCCGGCCGTCACTTGGTTCCAGAAATCCCGAAACCGCCCGCAGGATTGTGGTCTTGCCGCAGCCCGAGGGGCCCAGGAAAGAGAAAAAATCTCCTCCATTGATGTTCACATTGGCATCACGCACGGCAACAAAGTCACCGAAACGGATCCAAAGATTTTCGAGATCAACACCGACCCCAGAACCCATTTGATTTCTCCCCAGGGTACAGATCCCCTTCCGGTGGAACTCCACCGGCCTCGCAGAACCTGCTTCCCTTTTATTCTTGTTGAAGGCACCGCTCCGGCTGTCTGCCGGCGGAACGGAACCGGCCCCCGGAAGAAAACTCCCGGGGGGCCGCGTGATCAGGCGCTTCGCTTAGGCGCTCTTGAACTTGTTGACGAACTCGGTCCGCACGTCCGCATACCACGGCGCCTCGGCCGGCCAGGGGTTCAAATTGGCCAGCGAATTGCCCGGATAGGCTTCGGCAAAGTTTTTCTTGTAAACATCGCCCGAATGGTTGTCAGCACCCAGAACCGGCGAATTGTAGCCATGGCTGTCGATAGCCTTGCCTGCCGGTTCCTGCTCGTAAGCATAGGAGACAAAGGCGTAAACCTGTTCCTCATTCTTGGCCCCGACCGGCATCGAAATGCCGTCGACCCAAGCCATCGCGCCTTCTACCGGCGCCTGGTAATGCACCGGCTCGCCAGCGGATTTCAGCGCCAGCGGCGGGCCGTCCCAGGTCTGGCCAACCACCACGCCCTCGTTCAGCAGACCGTTCTTCTGGGTGTCGGCGTCGTTCCAGATCAGCTTGATCCGGTCCTTGCGCGCCACGCACCAATCGGTGACCTGGCCCCAGACCTTGCGCATGGTTTCCTCGTCCTCGTAAGCGGCCCAGATCGAGCCAGGCTCCATTTCGCCCGAAGCTTCCATGAAAAGACCCGCACCCAGCATCATCGAATGCGCCCGGCCCATGGTCTTGCCGGCATTTTCTTCCGACCAGACATCGCCATAAGACGGAGCGTCACCCGCAGGCAGCCATTTGTCGGTGCGGTAAGCGATGCCTTCGGTGCCCCAGATATGCGGCAGCCAATGCACGCCCGAACCGCCAAAGTTCCAGGCATCGGTGCCGATCTTGGCCATCGCCGGGTTCACTGCGTCAACATTGACCTTGCTCATGTCGAACGGCTTCAGCAGTTCCAGAGGACCCCACTGCAGCGAGCGGTTGTTGGTCGGCGAAACGATGTCAAAGCCTTGGCCCTTGGTGGCCTTCATCTTGTTGATGATTTCCTCGTTCGAGCCGATTCCGGTGTAGTTCACCTTGATGCCGGTCTTGGCCTCGAAGCCCTGAATGAATTCCGGCGGCAGGTAGTCCGACCACATCAGGATGTTGATTTCGCCCGAAGACGCCAATGCGCTTTTTGAATAAAGAGGCGCCGCCAGTGCCGCGGCGCCTGCGCTTTTCAGCACCGTGCGGCGGTTTAGTGAAGTCTTTGCTGACATATCCAGTAATCTCCCTTTGGACTGTTGTTTGTTGTTTTTGTTGTTTCAACTGTAAATTCTTGCGGTGCCGTTCGCGCCTCTTAAAGTGACAGTTTGCAAACCCCATAAGGCCAGAACTGTTTCAGTCCGGCTTTGCACACTGCCGGTTTCGGCGCAGTTGAATATCCTCCACAGCAATGCTCGGCTTCTAAAAACCTTCGCTGAGGCTGTAGTGTGCGCCCGCCGGCGCGAGGCGTCAATGTTCTTAAACCCTTACAATGCGGCAGCATTTGCCCCGCGGGCCCGTAAAGCAACTGCGCAAGGAGCGGATTGCCTGTGCGACAGCCCAGGCACATCCTGCCAGGCCTTGGGTTTCAGCCTCTTGCCACCAATGGGCCGGAAACGATGAAGCTCCTCATGACGCAGCTGCGGTATTGCGGGAGACATATCCGATGCCTGGCCAATCCGCCCGCAACGGGTGACTGCAGGATGCGCCCGATGAGACCGGTCTGTCGGTCAGTACCCTCTCGCACTACCTTCGCAATCTTGAGGATCACTTGGGTGCGGAGCTGTTCAATCATAGCCGCCGCCCGATGGTGCTGACACCCAAGGGGCAGGTGTTCTTGGCCACTATCGGTGATGTGCTGCACGTGATCCGCAAGGCCAAGCCCGAAGCTTCGGCCGGAAACATTTCCGGGGCAAGTTATCTTCGGCTTGCCACGATTGAGGGCTTCGAAAGCGACATCATACATGAGCTCGCCGTATTCCTATCACCACCCAAACCAATGTGGAGCTGATCGCGCTGAGGGCAATCGAGGACCTCCAGAACGAATTCCGCCTCCATTTCCCGCACGATCTCCGCCCCGCCGGGCGCCCGGCAAAAACCACGCCGCTAACGCCGGTGATGGCTGAGGAAGGTGCCGAATTCACTGTCGTGAACCGGGGGGGACGGGGGGAACGGGTCGGTTACATTAAGCCCTCAGCGGACGCTCACCCCGCGCTCAGCTTTAACATTGACGAGGCTTTCGATATAATCGCCGCAGCAGTGAAGAACATGCAGGAAAACGTGGGCCTGGCCGAGGTCAACGGCTTCAACCGGATTGAAATCACCAGCACGGACCGCCACAGCTTCCTAAAGCGGATGTTCTGCGGCGCCGGGGCCTGGCGCTTTGGCGAGGTTGGCCTTGGCTGCCTGCTGAACCATCACGGCATGACCAAGGACGAGGCAACTGCGGCCACGGCCATAGCCCGCTCACATTATCACCCGGGCTTCGAACGCATCCGGGGCTGAGCCTCTGCCAAACAGCAAAACGCCCGGGATAATCCCCGGGCGTTTTCATTTCGGTAACTGGTCCTCGGATCAGCTGCGGCCTTTCCAGGGCACCAGCCAATTCTCGGCCTTGCGCATCAGAATGTCGATGCCATAGCCGATGATGCCGATCAGCACGATGCCCATGATCACGATATCGGTCAGCTGGAACTTCGAAGCGGCGATGATCATCATGCCAGCCCCTTTTTGTGCAGCAACCAGTTCCGCCGCCACAACCGTGCCCCAGCAGACGCCCATTGCCACCCGCGCACCGGTGAATATCTCCGGCAGAGAGTTCGGCACGATCACGTGGCGCATGATCTGCCACTTGGAGGCGCCCAGCGAATAGGCCGCGTGGATTTTCGAGATATTGACCCCCGAAACCCCGGCCCGCGCCGCAATCGTCATGATCCACAGCGCCGCCAGGAACAGCAGCACGATCTTGCCGGTCTCCCAGATGCCGAACCAGATGATCACCAGCGGGATCAGCGCCAAGGGCGGCACTGGCCGCATGAATTCGACAATCGGGTCGAACCAGCCGCGAAACCAGCCCGACAGACCCATGGCATAGCCCAGGGGAATACCGACAATCGCCCCGGTGACAAACCCCACGATCACCCGTGTCAGCGACCAGCCCAAATGCTGCCACAGCGAGAAGTTCTGATAGCCCACCGAGGCAATCTCAAAGAACCGCGCCACCACCGTTTCCGGAGCAGGCAGCCAGATCGGGTTCATCTGCATCCCGCCATGCGGAGTAAAGCTGATCGCCCCCTTGCCGGTCAGCGTCACCTTGCCATCACCCGTATCCACCGCTGTGCCAGCCGCAATCGGTTCACCATTGATGGCAACGATCCTGGCGCCTTGCCTGCGTTTGGCCTCGTCATTTTTGTCAAAGATCAGGATGGTGGAGCGCCCGGCCTGTGCCGCCATAGCATCATCCTTGGCAAAACCGTCTCCGGGATCCACTTCGAAATTCGCGCTTTCCTCGCCAAACCCGGCCACCCGGACAGTGATATTGGCGTCATCAGTGGCTCCATCCGCAGTCTCCAGCGTATAGGTAAATCGGGTTTCACCGGTAAACGGGCCAGGCACGTGAAGGGGAAACAGCTTGGAGCCGGTAAAGGCGGCCCAGATTACAAAGATCGCCAGAACCGAAATGATCGACGCTGCCCGGTCCGGTGTAACAGCGCTTTCGTCGCCAAAGGTCACGGTTTTCAGGCTGGTGAAATCCTGCCGCGACTGCATGCCCCTGCGGATGAGCTGCACCAGGAAAAAGGCTCCGGAAAACAGCGCGATATAGAAAATGAGGACTGTCATGCCACTTGCTCCGTCCGGCCCATGATTTCCTCTTCCATCTCCCAGATCATTGAAAGGATCTCATCCCGGGTCTCGGCAAAACCTTCGGATTTCTTGACGTCGCGCAGGTCGGCATTCACCCCGCGTTCGGCAAAGGGCAGGTTGTATTCGCGGTGAATACGGCCCGGCCGCGGCGCCATTACGATCAGCCGCTCGCCCAGCAGCAGCGCTTCTTCGACCGAGTGGGTGATCAGGATGATGGTCTTGCCGGTCTCCTTCCACAGCTTCAGCACCAGGCCCTGCATCTTCTCCCTCGTCAGCGCGTCCAGCGCGCCCAGCGGCTCGTCCATCAGGATCACATCCGGCTCATTCGCCAGGCAGCGGGCCAGCGCCACACGCTGCTGCATGCCGCCAGACAGCTCGTACACCGCCTTTTCCTTGAAATCCTGCAAACCGACGATTTCCAACAGATGATCCGAGATCTTCTCTCGCTCCGACCGCGCCATGCCCTTCATGCGCGGCCCGAATTCCACATTGTCACGCACGTTCATCCACTCAAACAGCGCGCCCTTCTGAAAGACCATGCCGCGTTCGGCATCCGGCCCGGTCACGATATGGCCGTTCAGCTCAACCGCGCCTTCCGTGGGGGCCAGAAACCCGGCCAGAATGTTCAAGAGCGTGGTCTTGCCGCAGCCCGAAGGCCCCAGCACCGACATCAGCTCACCTGCCTTCAAACTCAATGAAACGTCTTTCAGCGCCTGAACCGAACTGCCGTTGGGCAGATCGAAACGCATGGAGACATTTTTGATGTCCAGTCCTGACATCTTTCCCCCTTCCTGCTTAAGCCACGGATGCAAACGGCCCGGTTAACGGGCCGTTCACCTTCATAGGATTGTCGCGGCTCAGTTCAGCGCAGCTGCCAGCGGTTCGCTGTTCACGGCGCCATCATAGGACTCCAGCGCCGCTTCCATGCTGCCCGCTTTCACAAACACATCCGCCACGCCCTTCATGAAGCTTTGAGCACCGCCGCCCAGCCATTTTTCGGACAGCTGGTCCTCAGCCGAGGGGAAAGTGAAGGTGGCAATTGTGCCTTCCGCATCGGCCAGATCCATACCGGCATCCTTAGCAATCACCGGCAGCATCTCGTCCTTGTGATCGCCGGAGTTCCACATTGCATTGGCATCTGCGGTCACCTTCAGAAATTGGCTCAGCAGTTCGCTGTCCGAAGCAATGAACTCTGCCGGTGCGCTGGTCACATCAAACACCAGAATGCCCAGCTCTTCTTTTTCCGCGCCGGTCAGCAGCACGTTGCCATGCTCGACCATCCGCCGCAGTGCGCCGCCCCAGCCGCAGACCATGTCCAGATTACCCTGGGCAAAGGCGGCGGCGCCATCGGCAGGCGCCATATCGACGATCTCCATCGAGCTGATATCAACACCGAAATGCGACATCTGCGACAGGAAGTTGTAATGCGCGGCAGTACCAATCGGCACACCCACTTTCTTGCCCGCCAGTTCACCGGCGCTGGTCTTATCGATTTCCAAAGCCTCAGCCACCACACAATTGTCATTGTCGGAATAGCTGACGGCCACATCTACGATCTGGATGTCCTGTCCGGCGGACGTAGCCACGACAAACGGCGGCACACCCTGGCTCACCGCGATCTGCACATCGCCCGACGCCATCGCTGCCGACATTGCGGTGCCGGTGTCGAAGGAGACCCAGTTGATCTTGACACCCAACTCTTCCTCATAGGTGCCATTGGCCTTGGCAAACTGGAACGGCATCGGCCATTCTAGGAAATAGGCCACGGTGATCTCATCCAAATCAGAGGCATTCACAGCCGAAATTGAGGCTGCAGCTGCGCAGATTGCTGAAAGCAGGTACTTTTTGATCATTTTAAAGATTCTCCCGGTTGATGCGCCGGACCCGTTCGTTGCGGGCCTCAAGGCTTAAATTTTTACACTGCAAACCATATCCGGGAAGATAGTCCGCTGTAGAATAAAATTACTCTTGCGGCCAAAGCCAAACTTAGTTCCGCTTTTCACGGATATCTTTACGCAAATCAGCGAACCGCATATGCAGGCGGCAAGGGAGGACGGCATATGCAAAAGACGCTGAGTCTGCGCTGGCTGGAAGTGTTCCAGCTGATCTCGAAATCGGGATCGATACAAAAGGTCGCCGCAGAAACCGGCCTGTCGATCAGCACAGTATCCAATCACCTGCGCAGCCTGGAAAGCGCGCTTGGCGTGGGTCTGGTGGACCACACACGGCGGCCGATGGGGCTGACCCCCGCAGGCGTGGTCTTTGCCCGCTATGTCTATGACGGGCTGATGACGCTAAAGCGCGGCGAGGCGGAAATCCGGTCCGGCAGCTGGCAGCACGCAACCGACCTGCGGATGGCCTTACTCGATGATTTCGACAACGAGGTCGGCCCGGAATTGTTTCAGTTTCTGTCTACCGCCCTGCCTCGCTGCAGTTTCCGCCACTACACACGGCCCAGCCACGAGATCATTGAAAAGCTGCAGGAGCAAAAACTGGATGCCGGTGTTGCCACACGTCCCGCCGGGCTGCTGCCGGACCTGATCGAATATCCGCTGATGCGTGATCCCTTCATCCTGGTGCTGCCCGTCGGATATTCCGGCAACGTCGAGGAGCTGACCAAAGCCGATGCGGCTCTGCCCTTCCTGCGCTATTCCCGCGATCACACGATTGGCAAACAAATCGAAACCCAGCTGACCCGGCTCAAGATCTCGCTGCCCAACCGGTTTGAACTGGAATGCAACCAATCGATCATCGGGCTGGTGTCCGAAGGCAGCGGCTGGACCATCACCACCGCCGCCAGCTACCACCGCGCCCAGCGCTTTCATAACAGGGTCAAGGTGGTCCGGTTTCCCGGCAAGAACTTTGCGCGCACAGTGTCGCTGTTCACCACCAGCGTCTATCCGGCAGCCACGTCGCAACTGATCCATCAAGCATTGCAAAAATCCCTGCGCCACCACTTCACCGATCCGATCAGCACGTGCTTTCCTTGGCTGGCCGAAGAGTTCCGCACGCTTCCGGCAAAGGACACCTAGTCCCGCCAGCAATTAGAAACAAACATCCGTCTTTCTCGAAACCGGCAGGCCGCCGCTTGACCGTTCGGCCTGCCGGACGCTGTTTTAGGCGCAATCCGCACCGTGCTGATCCAGCACATCCGGCGGCCCTCTTTTGAAAAATGAGCTGACCCCATGGCAATCACTTATCTGAAACAGGCCCAGCCCCGCCCGGCAGCCGAAAACAGCGATATCCGCGATACCGTTGCCGCAATGCTGGCCGATATCGCACGCGACCGTGAAGACGCGGTGTGCCGTTATGCAGAACAGCTCGACGGCTGGACCGGCCCCATCGTGGTGACCGACGCCCAGCGACGTGCCGCCGGCAGCCGAGTTTCGCAGCAGATGAAGGAGGACATCCAGTTCGCGCATGCCAACATCCGCCGCTTTGCCGAGGCGCAGAAGGCCACGATGGGCGAATGCGAAGTGGAGGTCATTCCGGGCCTGATTGCAGGACAGAAGCAGATCCCGGTTTCCAGTGCAGGCTGCTATGTGCCGGGTGGCCGCTACAGCCATATCGCCAGCGCGCTGATGACGATCACCACTGCCAAGGTGGCCGGAGTGCCCCATATCACGGCGGTTTCCCCGACCAGACCCGGCACCGGCATTCCCGATGCCATCGTCTATGCGATGGATCTCTGCGGCGCCGATCTGATCCTGAACCTGGGCGGCGTACAGGGCATCGCCTCCATGGCCCAGGGCCTGTTCGGCGCTCAGCCCGCCGACATTCTGGTCGGTCCCGGCAACTCCTACGTGGCCGAGGCCAAGCGGATGCTGTTCGGCGAGGTCGGCATCGACATGTTTGCAGGTCCCACCGACTCATTGGTGATCGCCGACCACACTGCCGACGTCAAAACAGTCGCCTGGGATCTGGTCAGCCAGGCAGAGCATGGCGCCGACAGCCCGGTCTGGCTGGTTACCACCAGCGAAGCCCTCGCCAACGGCGTCATGGCCCGGGCGCAATCGCTGATCGAAACCCTGCCCGAGCCAAATCGTTCCGCCGCCCACCGCGCCTGGCACGAGCGCGCCGAGGTGGTCCTCTGCGATAGCCGCGAGGAGGCCGCGCAGGTGGCCGACCGCTACGCCCCCGAGCATCTGCAAGTGCAGGCCGAGGACCTGGATTGGTGGCTGAACCGCCTCACCGCCTATGGCTCGCTGTTTCTGGGCAAAGAGACCACGGTGTCTTTCGGCGACAAGGTCTCCGGCCCCAACCACGTGCTGCCGACCAGCGGTGCGGCGCGCTATACCGGCGGGCTGTCGGTGCATAAATTCACCAAAACCGTGACCTGGCAGCGCTGCAACGCAGCCGCTTCGCACGAACTGGCCCAGCGCACCGCCCGCATCAGCCGGATGGAAGGAATGGAAGGCCACGCCATCGCTGCCGAGATGCGGCTGCAGCCGGAGGCGGTCTGAGCCTTCAAGGCGGCGGAGCGTTCAGAACGGCGCCTCCAGATGCTGGTCTAAATCCACCGGCCCCAGCACTGCGTTGTCGGGAATGCTCTCAAACCCGGCAACAGTACCGCCATGACGGAAGGCGAACCGCGCCGCCAACTCCGCTGAGGCATAAGGCACGACTTCCGGCGCCCCCATGCCCCCGGCCACGTTGAGGCCGACCACGAAATGCGCATCGCTGGCATCAATCCAGTTCATGGTCCCGGGGTGCCCCCAGCAGGCCCAGGTCATAGAGCACCAAAAAAACCAGCCATACACCCGCCGGCAGTCCGGCCGCGGCCGTTGTACCGCTGGACAGCGCCGACAGCGCACAGCCCAGCACCAGGAACACCGCGCCCAACAGGATCGAGGTCAGCACCAGCCGCCCCAGCGCTATCAGGCTCTCTGCCCAGCACCGCCTTGATCAGCGTCGGCTTGCCTGCGCCGTTGTCACCCAAGAGCGCCAGCCGCTCGCCCGGCGCGATGTCCTGGTCGATGCCGCGCAGCACCTGTGTCCTGCCGCGGAATTTGTCCAGCGCGGGGATCTGCAGCAGGCAGTTTGCGTTATCCATCCTGTTCAAGCTTTCTGGCGGCCTCTGGCCGCTCCGGCCGCATCAGCGGATGGCTGTCGATCACTCCGCCGGGCAGCAGCGCCGGGAAGGTCGACTGCGACCAGCGCACCAGCTGCACCGCGAGCGACCCCATCAGCAGTTTCGCTGCCGGCTGTGTCCACAGCACATGATCCATGCTGTCGTTCGGACGGTAGGGCGCATCGGCAATGCCATCCCCGTCCACATCAAAACCGGCGAAGTCTGACCAGTTATTGCCCTGGCCCTCTTCGCTCCACTCCACCCATTTGGTGGACACAAACTTCACCTGATGCCGGTTTTCGGCGAAAGCATTGCCCACCATCCGGTTGCCGGCACTGCCTGCGGTGAAATGGATGCCGATACCGCAGCCCTCAAACCAGTTGCCGGACAAATCATTCTTGTGCGCGTTTTAAAAGAAGGTGCATTTGCCCTTGGCGCCCTTCACATAATTGCCGCGCACCTCGCCCTGGTTGGCATAATTCAGCATCACCCCGTGGTCGCGGTCATTCAGCGAGACATTCCCGGTTACCTTGATCCGTTTGGAAAACATCACCGCAAAGCCCAGGTGATTGCCGATCGAGACATTGCCCGAGACCTCGAAATTGTCGGCGTACATGTAATGCACAGCATAGCAAAGGTCGCGGAACGTGTTGTTTATGAAGCTGTTATTTCTGGAGCTGTTCACAAAGATACCGTCGCGGCCAAAGCGGATGTCATTGCCGTCCACCACCGCGACCGAGGCATTCCAGACTTAAACCCCGTTGCCGCTGGAATTCATATGGCGATCCAGGCGGCCTACGGTCCGGGTGGCTAGGACCAGCCTATCTTTGGCGCCGTGAATATCAACGCCGTAAAGGTTGCCCAAGAGCACATTGTTCAGGATCCGCGGCGCCTTGGCCGTCTTGGTCAGCTTGATGCCGCTGTCGATTTCCCGATGCGAGGAGCCGGAGCCCACAACGGTCAGGTTCCGCACGGTCACACCGGTCCCGGTCACGGTTATCACCGATCCCGAACCTTGCCCGTCCAAAGTGGCGTGGCCCTGCCCGTCCAGAACGACCGGCCGGTCCAGCACCAGTGTTTTGGCATTTTCGCCGGGGGCGTGGTGGAGGGTGTCCCCATCCGCCGCCTGCGCCAGGGTTTTCGCAATGGCCCCAGCCCGGTTGGGCACGTCCCAGTCTGCCGCCCAGGCAGACGTCAGGCAGGTCATGGCCGCAACCAAAGATATGGGCAGGAGCCGGTTCATGTTTACGCGCTTCGCGGCTCGACCAGCATCCGGCCGCGCATTTCCATGTGCAGCGCGTGGCAGAACCACTGGCAATAATACCAATGCACGCCCGGACGCTCGGCCTTGAAGGTGGCCGATGCAGTCGCCTGTGGCCCGACCTTCATCGCGGCGCCGACGTTCGACAGGCAGAAACCGTGAGTCAGATCGTCTGATTTCATCCAGATTGGTGACATAAACGGTGACCTCATCGCCCTGCTTGACGGTGCACTTCTCCAGACTGAAGTTTGGCGCCTGGCTCGACATGTAGACCCGCACCTTATCGCCGTCGCGCGCGATGGTGTCCTGCCAGTCGTCCAGATCGACCCCGTCCGCCTCGGCCTGTTTGCCTGCCTCGGCCCACATCGGGTCATTGCGGTCCCAGATATTGACCGGGTTCACCTTGGAGCGGTGCACGATGATCGAGTCATGCGGCTCGGCAAAGGTCGGGCCGTCGCGGACCACCTTCATCTGTCGCCGGAAATACCGATCAGCTGCTCGTTCTCGGTCATCCCGGCCAGGGTCATGCCATTTCCGAGTTGCAGGAGGTCGAATAGGCGTATTTGCCCTGAAATCGCAATCGGTGTTATCGAGGTTGGCTGAGACGATCACCTGCCAGGCGACCTCCAAGCTGCCGCCGTCAATGGCCGAGAAGATGTTCACGTATTGCGACGGATCATCCAGAATCTAGCCGTGGTTGACCAGCGGCACCTCGTGCTCGCCCTTAAAAAAGACATAGCCGGGGCGCGGGAACTTTTGCGGGCGCAACCCGTGGATGTCCTTGGCGTTGGGGATCTCGATGATCCTGTCGCATTTCATCACGTCGCAGCGCACACGGGCCGGGATCGCCAGCGCGGCCCCCAGCGGGCACAGCCAGCCTCAATAGGCGCCACGGCCCCAGAACAGCAGCGCGGCGGGACGGCAAACCACTGGATGAAAACTAGCGGATCCAGCAGGAAAGCACCCCAGGAAAACCCGCTCCGCAAGGAACCCGCCAGCGCCATCAGGTTCACCACGCTCAGCTGCGCATTGGCGTACCAGCCCAGGAACACCAGGGTGACGGTCAGGTATCCGATGCGGAACCAGTCGAATATATGCACGTTCGCGGTAGCCTGGACTGCAAGAAGAAAACCCCCGTCAGAACCAGCAGCATCACCCCCAGCACACCGATCTCCAGCGTGCTGTCCTTCCAGATCCGCTGCCACAGCGCCGCCTTTGCCGCGGCCTCGCCGGTGTCATCCGCAACCACCCTGGGTGCAGGTGCGGCAGGCAGCAGATACTGCTCCGGCAGATTATAACCCTGATCAAAGGTCAGGAATGCCCGCTCCAGCGCGCCCACCGACCGCTGCACCAGTAGCTGCAGACGGAACGGTTCTGCCCGATCAAGTTCTGCATCTGCCGGGATCTTGAACAGATCCAGCTCACCAAAGATGGGGCTGTCCGCCACCGCCAGTCCCCCAAGCCGCTTGTGCTGCTTGTCAAAAAACCGCACCGAGGCATCGCCCTGGATTAGCGGGATGCGGTCAAAGATGCCGTCGCGCACATAGCCCGACCCTTTGAAGCTGTAGCTGCCGCGCCGCAGCACCAGAATCGCGCTCTTGCCCTCCTTCAGCCAGGACCGCAGGTTCTGGTACTCGGCCTCGCCCAGCAGCGATTTGCCGATTAAGAGCACGGAAACCAGGGCCATGTGCATGTCGATGACATATGTCATCCGCACCCGGTTCCGGCCGCTTGATCGCACGGCTGTCACCAGTGACCTCAAATGCCGCGTTGATCAGGCCGACGTCCGGCGTCATCCGCCGCATCGAGCCGTCGCCCGCCAGCGCAGTCCAGTTCGGCGTAGCTTTCAGTCAGCTTGACCATCTTGGCGTTGGGGATGCCGATCAGCACAATCGGTTCGGAGTGTTTGACCAGCTTCACACCTGCCAGAACCGCATCGGTGCCGGTGGCAGCCACCACATGGATCGGCTTGCCGCTCTAGCCGGTGGTGCCCACAAAATCGGAGGCCAGAAAGGCGTAGGCAATGGTTTCGCCCGCCTTCAGAACCGGCGCCACCGGTACATCGCTGCGCACCGGGCCACCCCTGCCAGCCGCAGGAGGAGCCCGGCGCGGCAAGCAGTGGATAGGCAAGTCGTGCACGGCATCTGGTACAAGAATCTCTTGCTGCATTCGCCGCTGATACTAGAGCGAACTTCAGTGCCGCAATTTGATGTATGCCAGATAAATCGAAAATTCCGCATTAATCCTCAGCCCAGCGCAAAACGGGCTAGGCGCCTGGCAATTCAGCCCTTTTCAAACCGCCGGAAGGCAAAGGCAATCACCCCCGCAATCGCCATATAAACAACGGCAAGCAGCAGCAGCGGTTCATAGACAATAAAGGTGTCAGAGCGCACCCGCGAGGACACCGCATAGATCTCCACCACCGTGATCGTCGCCACCAGCGGCGTCGCCTTCAGCTGCAATATGGTCTCGCCGCCCAGGGTCGGCAGCACGTTGCGGATCGCCTGCGGCAGCCAGATCCGGCGGAACATGGTAAAGCGCGGCATGCCAAAGGACTTCGCCGCCTCCAGCTGTCCCTTGGCAACGCTGGAAAACGCCCCCCGCATGACCTCACCCTCATAGCCCGCATAAGACAGCGTCAGCGCCAGCACCGCATAGGGCCAGGCCTGCCGCAGGTAGGGCCACAGCTCGGACGAGCGGATCCAGGGAAACTGCGGAAACAGCGAACCCAGCCCGTAATAGAGCAGCCAGATCTGCAACAGCAGCGGCGTACCGCGGATGATGGTGCAGAAGGTACGGGCAGGAATAGACAGGTACCACGGCCCCACGGCCTGCGCCAATCCCAGCGGCACCGCCAGCATGAAGCCCATAAAGGTGGAAACTGCCAGGATCCAGATCGTGGTCCACAGCCCCTCCAGCGCCAGCGGCGTATATTGCGGGATCCAGTCCCAGCGCAGCGACATCGCACACCAGGCGGCAAGGCCTGCAAAGACCATCATCATCACGATACGGTGCGGCTGCATCAGCTCCTTCAGGCCGGTCATGACGTACCCCCCTTCAGCGAGGGCTGGCCGCGCCGCGCCCATTTCTCAACCCGGGCAAACACCGCGCCGGAACACAGCGTCACCATCAGGTACAGGAACCCTGCCGCCAGGAAGAATGTGAAATAGGCGCGTGTGCTGCTGGCCGCCTGCCGGGTTTCCAGCGTCAGCTCGTTGAAGCCCACAACCGCCAGCAGCGCGGTGTCCTTGGTGGCGATCAGCCACAGATTGGCCAGCCCCGGCACCGCAAAGCTCATCATCGCCGGGATCGTCACCCGCCGCATGATCATGAGGGCGGGCATACCATAGGATTTCGCCGCCTCGATCTGCCCCACCGGCACCGCCTTGATGGCGCCGCGCAGCACTTCGGTGGCATAGGCCCCCTGCACCACGCCCAAGACCCAGATGCCGGCCGCGACGCCGTTGATCTCGACCCGGCCGCCGCCCACCGCCTCGGAGATCTTGTTGATGATATCGCTGCCGACGTAGTAGAGGATCAGGATCAGCACCAATTCCGGCACCGCCCGGATCACCGTGGTGTAAATGGCAAGAAGGTCGCGTGTGACCTTCCCGCCATAAAGTTTGCCATAGGCTCCGAACAGCCCGATCACCAGCCCCAGTCCAAAGGCGCCAAAAGCAATCTGCAGCGAGTTGGCAAGCCCGCGCAGCAGATTGCCGCCCCAGCCCGACAGCGACAGCAGCTCCGCGCTGGCGCCAAGGCCCAGTAATTCGAACAGTCCGGTCACAGCAGCGCCTTAGTAGATGCTGGTGGTGAAGTATTTGGCGGTGATCTTCTCGTGGGTGCCGTCGGCCAGGATCGCCGCAATGCCCTTGTTCAGCGCCTCGCGCAGTGCATCGTCGCCCTTGCGCACGCCCGCGCCCACACCGCGGCCCAGGATTGCCGGATCATCCGCAACCGCGCCCTTGATCTCGCAGCAGCTGCCGGTGTCGGAGTTCACGAAATCCGCCATCGCGATGCTGTCCGCCTGGGTCGCGTCGATACGGCCCGCAAACAGATCCTGATTGGCTTCATCCTGGGTCTGATAGACCTTCAGCTCGGCATCTTTGAAGTATTCCTGGGCATAGGCCTGGTGGATGGTCGAGGCTTGGATGCCAACGACTTTTCCTGCCAGCGACTCCGGCGTCGGTGCGATGTCCATCGACTTATCCGCCACGATTACCGCCGGGGTGTTGTAATAGGGGTCGCTGAAATCGATGGTCTTCAGCCGCTCCTCAGTGATCGACATCGAGGCCATGATGGCGTCGATCTGCTGGCCGGTCAGCGACGGGATAATGCCGTCCCAAGCCACCGGTGTGATCGCGCAGTCCAGTTCTGCCGCGGCGCAGACCGCGCCGATTACCTCGACCTCCCAACCGGTCCAGTTGCCCGAGCTGTCGAGCGAGGCAAACGGCGGGTAAGGTTCTGCGGCAATACCGATCTTGACCTGCTCCGCAGCAGAGGCACCGGCGGAAAGGGCTGCGGCAGCGACCCCGGCGGCAAGCAATGCTTTCAGTTTCATCTTCTTCTCCCAGTTGTTTTTATTTTGGTGGTAGTGGATCAGGCGACCGAACTCAGAAATTGCTTCAGCCGCTCTGATTGCGGATTGCCAAAGACCTCGGCAGGCGGCCCCTGCTCTTCGATGCGGCCCTGGTAAAGATAGACAACGTGGTTCGCGACTTCGCGGGCGAATTTCATCTCATGTGTCACCAGCAGCATGGTGCGCCCCTCGGCAGCCAGATCGCGGATCACCGTCAGCACCTCGCCCACCAGTTCCGGGTCAAGCGCCGAGGTCGGCTCGTCGAACAGCATCGCCGACGGGTCCACCGCCAGCGCCCGGGCGATCGCGGCCCGCTGCTGCTGACCGCCTGACAGATAGGCGGGATAGGTATCTTCCTTGCCGCCCAGGCCCACGCGGTTCAGCAGCTCATGCGCGCGGGCGATGGCTTCCGCCTTGGGCACCTTCAGCACATGCACCGGAACCTCGACCACATTCTCCAGCAAGGTCCGGTGGGTCCACAGGTTGAACTGCTGAAACACCATCGCCAGCTTGGTCCGGATGCGTTCGATTTGCCTCTGATTGGCAGGGGTGCCATCGCTGCGCATCACCACGTCCTCGCCGCCGATCACGATCTTGCCCGAACTCGGCGTTTCCAGAAAGTTGATGCAGCGCAGCATGGTCGATTTGCCCGAACCGGAGCCGCCGATGATCGCCACCACATCGCCCTGATGGGCGGTCAGCGACACGCCCTTCAGCACTTCCAGATTGCCAAACGACTTGTGCAGATCCTCAACCCGGATCGCCTCGCGGCGCGCGTCAGTTTCCAAAGCTGATGAGGCAGCAGCGGCTGTGTCCATTCTTGCGTCTTCCCGAATTTTCCGATTGCAGTAAGCCGCGACTCGCGTAATTATGCAAGCGTATAATTTCTCTGCCAGGCAAAAACAGGAGCTGAGGTGACCGACGAGCGCCGCAAATTCAAACGCGAATCCGCCGAAGCGCGGAAGGAAGCGCTGATTCTGGCCACACTGGAATTGGTGGCGGAAAACGGCGTGCGCGGGGCAACGGTGCGGGGAATTGCCGAACGCGCAGACGTGACCCAGGGTCTGATCCGGCATTACTTCAGCTCCAAGGAAGAGCTGATCACCGCCGCTTATGAACACCACATGACCTTCATGAGCGATCAGACATTTGCTCCGGCATCGGGTGTTCAGGGGTCGGCACTGGCCCGGCTCACGGCCTTTGTGACGGCCTCGCTGACGCCGCCGGTGGTGGATCCGCGCGCCATCGCGCTTTGGGCCAGCTTCCTCAACAAGGTGCAGCAGGATCCGCAGATGAAGGCAACACACGAACGCACCTATGCCTATTTCCGCGACCAGCTGCAGGCGCTGATCACCGCCGCACTGGAAGAAGCGGGCCGCCCCGCCCCGCCCGCGCGGCTGCGCCAGCTGGCGATTGCCTGCAACGCGCTGATCGACGGGCTGTGGCTGGAAGGCGGCGCTTTGCCCGACGCTTTCGCACCGGGGGAACTGGAAGAGATCGGACGGCAATCGGTTGCCGCAATGACAGGATTGAATTTGGAACAAGGGGCTGAAACGTCATGAGGCTGACAGCAATTACCGAACGGCTGGCCGGATTGGGCGGCGGCAAATGGGAAGTCCACCTGAAAGCACGGCAGCTGGCCGAAGCGGGGGCCGATTTGGTCGAGATGACCATCGGCGAGCCGGATGTGCCCACCCCGCCGGACCTGATAGAAAGCGCCGCGCGGGCGATGCAGGCAGGCCGCACCGGCTATTCCGACGGCCGCGGCGAGACCCGCCTGCGCGCCGCACTGGCCGACGCCTATTCCGCCAGCCGCGGGCGTCATTTCGGGCCGGAGAACATCCTCTGCTTCCCCGGCACCCAGACTGCGCTTTATGCGGTGCTGCAGGGCGTTGCGGAACCCGGCACCGAGGTGCTGGTGGGCGACCCGATGTATGCCACGTACGAGGGCGTCATCCGCGCCTCGGGTGCGGAGATGGTGCCGGTGCCGCTGCGGCCTGAGGCCGGTTTCCGGATGCAGGCCAGCGACCTGGCCGCGCGCATCACGCCGCGCAGCCGTGCCATCCTGCTGACCACCCCGCACAACCCCACGGGCGCCATCCTGACCGCCGAAGACCTGCGCGAAATCGGTGAACTGGCCCTCAAGCATGACCTCTGGATCCTTTCCGACGAGGTTTACGAGCATCTGGTGTTCGAGGGGGCGGAGTTTGTCTCGCCGCTCTCTGATCCGGCGCTCGCAGACCGGGTAATCGCAGTCTCCTCGATCTCCAAATCCCACGCCGCACCGGGGTTCCGCAGCGGCTGGTGCGCCGGACCGGCCGAGTTCTGCACCGCGCTGCTGCCGGTGTCGGAAACCATGCTGTTCGGCAACCAGCCCTTCATCGCCGACATGACCGAAAAGGCCGTGCGCGATGGCTCCCCGGTGGCACCCGGCATGGCTGCCCGTTTTGCCGCCCGCACCGATTTGCTGCTACAGCGGCTGCACGGCGAAACCGAACTGCGTGTCCACCGTCCCAAGGCCGGCATGTTTGCTCTGATCGACGTCTCCGCCACCGGCATGGACGGTGATGCCTATGCCTGGGATCTGCTGGACAGCGGCGTCGCCGTCATGCCCGGCTCCGCCTTCGGCGACAGCCTCACAAACTGGGTGCGTGTTGCCCTCACCATCGACGACGGCAGCTTTGCCACTGCGCTGGACCGGATCACCGCCCACGCAAACCGCAAGACCAGGAGCGTCGCATGACCAAGACAACAGTAGGCGAGGCCCTGGTGGCGGGTCTGAAGGAACGCGGCGTCACCTGCGTGTTCGGCATCCCTGGCGTGCATACGGTGGAGCTGTACCGCGGGCTTGCCGGGTCCGGCATCCGTCACGTCACCCCGCGCCACGAACAAGGCGCAGGCTTCATGGCCGACGGCTATGCCCGGGTCTCCGGCCAGCCCGGCGTCGCCTTTGTGATCACCGGCCCTGGCCTTACCAACACGCTGACCCCGATGGCCCAGGCGCGAGCGGATTCGGTGCCGATGCTGGTGGTCTCCGGCGTCAATGCCGGCACAACGCTCGGCAAGGGCCACGGCCACCTGCACGAGCTGCCGGACCAGCACGCGCTGGCGGAAACCGTGGCGCTGACCTCGGAACATGTTGCCGCCCCCGCAGACCTGGACGCAGCGCTGGACCGCGTCTTTGCCCCTTTCGCCGCAGGCCGCCCCGGCCCCACCCATATCCAGATCCCGCTGGACGTGGCCGGCACCGCCTCTGAGGACAGCGCGGCCGCATCGCGCGCCGCCCGGCCGCGGCTGGACCCCGTTTTGATCGCGCAGGCGGCAAACAGGCTTTCGGCAGCCGCCAAAGTTGTGATCCTGGCCGGCGGCGGCGCGAAAACGGCAGGCGCAGAGCTCCAGGCCCTGGCCGAACACCTTGACGCGCCGGTGGTGCAGACGGTTAACGCCCGCGGCCTGATGCACGGCCATCCGCTGACAGTTCCGGCCAGCCCCAGCCTGCAGGCCGTCCGCGGTCTGATCGAAGAGGCGGATTGCGTGCTGGCGCTGGGAACCGAGCTGGGCCCAACCGACTACGACATGTACGCAACCGGCAGCCTGCCCCGGATGGCCGGGCTGATCCGCGTGGACATCTGCCCGGATCAGCTGGCCCGGCATGATACGGAACTGGCAGTTCCGGGATCCGCCGCCGAGGCCGCCGCCGCGCTGCTGACCATGCTCACCGGCGCGCCGAAGCAAGCCAAGGGCCCCGAACGTGCCGAACACACCCGCGCCGCCGCATTTGAGGAAATCGGCCCCGACTACCGCGCCCAGGTCGCAGTGCTGAACGCCATGCGCGCAGCGGTGCCGGGCGCGCTTATGGTAGGCGATTCCACCCAGCCGATCTATGCCGGCAACCTCTACTACGACCACGACCGCCCCGGCGGCTGGTTCAATGCCGCCACCGGCTACGGCGCGCTTGGCTATGGCATTCCCGCCGCCATCGGAGCCGCCATCGCAGCCCCCGGCATCCCGGTCATCTGCATCGCCGGCGACGGCGGCGCCCAGTTCTCGCTGCCCGAGATCATGGCCGCCGCGGACGAAAACCTGCCCGTCACCTTCGTTATCTGGAACAACCGCGGCTATGGCGAGATCGCAACTTCGATGGAGGCGGTGAACGTTCCCATCGTCGGCTGCAACCCCTCCCCGCCGGACTTTGCTGCCGCCGCGCACTCTTTCGGCATCCCTTGCTCCCGTGCGCCGATGGACCCGCAGGCCATCGCTGCCGCCCTTACCGCAGCCAACAGCAGCGGCACCCCGTCCATTCTTGAAATCGACATCACCGGACCTGTTCCGGGTCAGGAGTAACCTCATGCAGAACCCCTCTTTTGAGTTCAGCCGGGCCATCACCCGCCGCCCTGCCTCTACCATTGCCAACGGCCTGCGGGCCGAGGACATCGGCAACCCGGATCTGGACAGCATGCTCGCCGCCCACGCAGCCTATGTCGCCGCCCTGCGCAGTACCGGCGCCGAGGTGATCGAGCTGGCGCCGCTGGTCGCCTTCCCCGACGCCCAGTTCGTTGAGGACACCGCCCTGTGCCTGCCCCAGGGCGCCATCCTGATGCGCCCCGGCGCGCCATCGCGGCTGGGCGAAGTGGCTGAAATGGCACCGACACTGCGCGATTGCTACGAAAATGTCCGCGAAATCAAAGGCCCCGGCCATATCGAAGGCGGCGACATCCTGGTGACCGGCAGCGAAATCCTGGTCGGACGGTCCGACCGCACTGATGCCGCAGGCGTCGCCGAACTGGCCGCGATTGCCGCCGAATGGGGCCACTGCCTGCGCGAAGTTTTCACCCCCGAAGGCGTGCTGCACTTCAAGACCGACTGCTCGCTGATGGACGCCGAGACGATCCTGTCCACCAAACGCCTGGAGGCTTCAGGCTGCTTCGAAGGCTACCGGGTGCTGCATGTCGCCGAGGGCGAGGAAGCGGCCGCCAATGCCATCCGGTTCAACAATCTGGTGCTGATGGCAGCAGGGTTCCCGCGCACCGCCGAAATGCTCGACAAGGCAGGTTACGAGGTCGTCGAGATCGACAACACCGACTGCGCCAAACTGGACGGCGGCATGTCCTGCCTCTCCCTGCGCTTCTGATCCCGGCGTCGGCGGCCCGTCCGTCTTCCGCGCAGCGGCGGCCAGCCAGGCTGCGCGGCCCCCTGGGGCGGACTGCTTACCACGCACTATGATCTGACGACGAGCCATCCACACTTCACCCCGCATTTTGCCCTGCAAATCTTGTGGGTGGTTTCGAACCAGATGCCGGGCTTTCTATGGGCATCTCGCACGGTCAGGGACCAGAAACAAGGTTTCTGGCGGAGACGAAGGGATTCGAACCCTCGAGACCCTTCCGGGCCTACTCCCTTAGCAGGGGAGCGCCTTCGACCACTCGGCCACGTCTCCGCTGACCCGTATATCCGCATAAGCTCAGGGCTTACAAGGCGAAAAACGAACTTTTTTGAGATCCGACTCGAAAGCCTGCTGACCACCAAATCGGCCCCCCGAAAGCACCGGTCGCGGGAAGGATTCTGTCAATTTCCTCACGCGGCTTCGCGCCTTGGGGCCACGCCGGTCCCAGCGTCGCGAGCGCGGTTCCCGCGCTTCAGCACGCCCTTTTTTCAGATTTCCGTGACGCGAAGGACGAGGCGGTTTCCCCGCCAGAAGGAGCTCCCGCCATGACAGCAGCGGATCCTTACCCTGGCGGGCACGGCTGGCCGGTGCCGGATTTTCCGGAACTGCGGCGCTTGCAGAGCTTTCGCTTTCCCGGCGCCGCTGCGGCGTTTCGGGCTGGGTGAAGTCCGCGCCGGCTTCGGAAACGCCGGCCTGACCGCCCTACCAAAAACCCGGTTCTGCCCGCCCTGCCCTCTGTTGAGCGGCCCAAGGCGAGGTCCATTTTGCCGTCCTGTCCTGCCTCCTTCAACAGCAGGACCTGCACAGCCTGCGTCAGGGCGGCGGGAGGGCATCGTCGAGGCGCTTACGGCCCACCTGGCCCTGGCGTAACTGCAGGACTTGACACCGGCTGCATGGCCGCCAACCGCCGGGCATGGTTCTGAGCCGTTTTCCGCTGCATCCAATCCAACTGACAATCAAAAAAACTAAGAAAATGCAGTTATTTATCGGCGTTCAGCACTGGATCCGGTTTGTTTTTCGTTAAGCTTTCGATGAAATGACTGAGCCTTAAATGACATTTTTTTTTGAGGCTTCTGATGTACCGAATTTTGGACTGTATCACGCTGCAGCACAACTATGGGCTGGTTGCGGTGGCAGCTCTCGTCTGCGTTGTCGGGGCGAGTCTTTCCGTGCGCTTGACCAGCCGGCTGAATGGCACCAGCGGGCGGCGGCGGCTGGTTCAATTGGGGTTGTCCAGCATGATTGCCGGCGCAACGATCTGGTCCACCCATTTCATCGCCATGCTGGCCTATGAGCCTGGCTTTGAAACTGGCTACGAGCCGCTGGTCACCGGGGTTTCACTGCTGATTGCCGTGCTCGGCGTGCTGATCGCAAACTCCATTCTTGCCTTTGGACAGAGAGGGTATACCGCATCTGCCGCCGGCGCGGCGTTTGGCCTCGCGGTGTCCGCCATGCATTACACCGGGATGCAAGCCTATCTGCTTCCCGGCGCCATTGAATGGGCGCCGGAATATCTGGCCGCGTCGGTCTTGGCCGGCACCGGCCTGGCAGCTTGCGGCTACCGCTTCATCGTTCGCAGTAACCGCAACCGGCGGAACTGGATCATTGCTTCGGCCCTGCTGGTCTGTGCTATCTGTGCGATGCATTTCACCGGCATGAGCGCGATCGAAGTCCGTCTCAGCCCCTTGATCCAGGTACCGCAGAAAGTCATCTCCGACACCACCATGGGCATGCTGATTTTCGGCGTCATGGGGCTCATCCTGCTGGTCGGCTTTGCGTCCGCGAGCATCGAGACCAACCTTGAAAGCGAGGCACGCGACCAGTTGGCACACGCCGCATTGCATGACCCGCTCACATCGATGCCGAACCGCATGTGGCTAACCCAGTATCTGACCGGCCTGCACCAGCGCCTGCAGGCCGACAAGACCGAGCGCGCCGCGATTCTCACCATCGACCTGAACCTGTTCAAGGAGGTTAACGACCTGCATGGGCACGCCGTCGGGGACAAGGTGCTGCAGGCCGTCGCCGGACGGTTGACCAGCCAGCAGGGTCCGAACGAGCACATCGCGCGGGTTGGCGGTGACGAATTCGTGGCGGTCAAGCAGGGCTTCCGGCGGATTGAACAGGTGCTGGCCTTTGCCGAGCGCCTCCACGCGTCCATTATCGACCCGATCGACCTCGATCATATTTCGGTGCGGGTTGGCGCAGCTATCGGCGTTGCCACCAGCCTGACGGACGGCCGCGATCCGCGGGACCTGCTGCATAAGTCCGATCTGGCGATGTACCGGGCCAAATCCGAGCCCGGCGCCAGTATCTGCCGGTTCAGCGAGGAAATGGACCGTCAGAGCCGTGACAAGCTGCAGCTTGTTCATGATCTGCGCCAAGCCGGCGCTGGCGGCCAGTTTGAACTGGCCTATCAGCTGCAGAACGACTTGAACACGCTGGATCCGCTCGGTTTCGAGGTCCTGTTGCGCTGGAACCATCCGACGCGTGGCCGCGTGTCACCGGCCGAATTCATCCCGATTGCCGAGGAGACCGGCCTGATCCGGGAAATCGGGCATTGGGTACTGAGAGCCGCCTGCACCGAGGCAGCAAGCTGGCCGCATCCCTACCAGGTGGCTGTGAACGTCGCCCCGCAGCAGCTCGTGCAGCCCTCATTTGTCGAAGATGTCATGGATATTCTGCTGGAGACCGGCCTGTCGCCCGAACGGCTGGAGCTGGAAATCACCGAATCCAGCATTATCGACGACCAGGCCCATACCCTGAAGGTGATGCATCAGCTGAAAAGCTACGGCGTCCGGATCGCGATGGACGACTTTGGCACCGGCTATTCATCGCTTGCCACCCTGCAGACCTTCCCCTTTGACAAGATCAAGATCGACCGCAGTTTCGTGCGCGGCGTCCATAAGAATGAGCAGAGCGCCGCAATCGTCCGCTCGACACTGCTGCTGGGGGCGGCCTTGAAGATACCCGTCCTTGCCGAAGGTGTGGAGGAAGAAGACGAGCTGATTTTCTTGCAGGAAGAGAAATGCACATCGGTGCAGGGGTTTTACTTTGGCCGCCCCATGAGCCAAAGCGAAATGCGGCTGATCGCGTGGCAGAACCTCGACGCCACCCAGCCCAAGCGGGCATGATGCCGGCCCAGGGCTGACAGGCGATACCGGCCTGTCTCCCGGCTGCCGGCCGCGCTTGCCGGCCGGCAGCGGCACCCGGACCATTTCCCGATCGCACCAGACCGTGAGGCCGCCAGCTGCGAACGCAAGCTTGCCCCCGACCGCGGAGCAGCGCACCTTGTTTTTACGGTTGCCCCTGATCACAGCATCAGGCTGGTTCCGGCAGGATCCGCAAAGAGAAACACCCGGGCTGCGGCCGCAAGTCCGCGCCCGGTTTACGGCAACAAGGCCAAGCGCCGCAGAAACAGCGATTTCACCTCGTCCGCCTCCACCGCCATGCAGACCTTGACCGGCGCCCGGCCGCTGTCCGCTGCAGCCAGGGTCGCACCTGAGGTTTCGCCCTCGCAGGACACCGCAAGCGGCACATTGCGCATCCCGAACAGCTCCGGGTGGGTGCAGGCGATCACCGCCGCCGGGTCATGCAGCGAACAGCCGGTCTTGCCCGCGACCTCCAGATAGAACTTGAGGTAGAAATGCGACATCTGCTGCAGCATGCCGCCCAGTTGCGGCGATTTGGCGGCGATGGCGGCAAAATCCTCCGGCCGGCACAGGATCCGGTGGGTAACGTCCAGCCCGACGAACACCACCTTGTCCCCGCCCTGGCAGACCACGTCCGCAGCATGCGGGTCATGATAGATATTAGCCTCGGCATGGCCGGTGATATTGCCGCCCTCTTCCAGCGAGCCGCCCATCACCACGATGGATTTGACGTTCCCGATGAACTCCGGGTCGCTCTGCATTGCCAGCGCGATATTGGTCAGCGGGCCGATCGGACAGACCACCAGCTCGCCCTTGTGCTCACGCGCCATGCGGCACAGGAATTCCGCGGCGTCCTCGTCCAGCGGCGCACCCTTGGGCGCTGCCGCCGGGATATCGCCAAAGCCTTCCGCGCCATGCACATGCGCCGAGGGGGTGAACGGCGGCAGCACCAGCGGCGCTGCGGCACCTGCAGCGACCGGCACATCAAGCCCGGCGGCCTCCAGCAGCCGCAGCGCATTGCGGGTAGCGGTGGCGGTGGTCACATTGCCGAAGATCGTGGTCAGCCCCAGCAGCTCAATATCCGGCGCCGCAGCGGCATAGAAGATCGCCATCGCATC
Organism: Leisingera sp. SA215; assembly: GCF_055902035.1. NCBI lineage: Bacteria > Pseudomonadati > Pseudomonadota > Alphaproteobacteria > Rhodobacterales > Roseobacteraceae > Leisingera > Leisingera sp. SA215. The sequence continues at coordinate 92,215 of NZ_JBVVXU010000013.1, forward strand.
GTCGATGCCCGGATCGGTGTCGATAATCAGTTTCACCATCAGCCTGTCTCCCGGGTTATCTGAACTTGTCCATCAGCTTTTCCATCGCGGAACGGGTGTCGGGCGCCGGCTCGTCTTGGACCGGTTTCTTCGCTTCCGCCTTCGGCTTGGCGGCAGAGCTGCGCGGCGGCGCGACGCGCAGCGCAACCGCATTCATGAACTTGCCGCCATCGCCCTTGGCCAATTCCGCAGCCCCGTCTGAAATGCCGCGCATCACATCGTCCAGCCAGCCCTCATCCGCCTTGGGAAAATCGCGCAGCACATAGCCCGCCACCGCGTCCTTGTGGCCCGGATGGCCGATCCCCAGCCGCACCCGCGCATAGTCGGCGCCGATATGCGAATGAATCGAGCGCAGACCGTTGTGGCCGGCATGGCCGCCGCCCTGCTTCATGCGCGCCTTGCCCGGAGCCAGGTCCAGTTCGTCATGCAGCACCACCACATCGGCCGGTGTCAGCTTGTAAAACCGCATCGCCTCGCCCACCGACTGGCCGGACAGGTTCATGAAGGTCTGCGGCTTCAGCAGCAGCACCTTCTCACCGCCGAGGCTTCCTTCGCAGATCATTGCCTGAAACTTGACCTTCCAAGGGCTGAACCCGTGGTCCGCGGCGATCCGGTCCAGCGCCATAAAGCCGATGTTGTGGCGGTTGCGCTCGTATTTCGGACCGGGATTCCCCAGCCCCACAAAGAGTTTCATAACATGCCCGTCTGCGTTGCTGTAAACCCGGGTAATGCCCTATCCGGCGCCCGGAATCCAGAGGTGCCTGCCCGCTCAGCCATAGGCCCGGTCCGCTGCAAATGGCGCCAGATCAATGTTGGGCTGCCGCCCTTCCGCCAGATCCGCGACCAGCCGCCCGGTGATGCCGCCCAGGGTCAGGCCGATATGCTGATGGCCAAAGGCATGGATCACCCGGTCCGACTGCGGGCTGCGCCCGATCACCGGCAGCGAATCCGGCATTGTCGGGCGGAACCCCAGCCATTTGCTGTCCGGTTCCGGCAGCGCCCCCAGCATCTCTGCCCCCTTTCGGGCGATATAGGCCAGCTGCCGCGGATTTGCCGGCGCGTCCAGCGCTGCAAGTTCGACCGTCCCGGTCAGCCGCAGCCCCTGCGCGTGCGGCACCGCGTAAAACCCGGCCTCGGACCAGCCCACCGGCCGGGTCACCCGCTGCGCCTGATCCCTGTACATCAGGTGATAGCCGCGCTCGGTCCCCAACGGGAGCTGCTCCGTCCCCGCCCCCTTGATCCGCCCGGAAAAGGCACCGCTGGCAATCACCGCATGGTTCGCGGTCAGGCTTTGGCCCTCCGCCTGCAGCTCCACCCCGGTGGCAGAGGCCTTTACCGCCACAACCGCCGCTGTCAGCGTTGTACCGCCCAGCGCCGTGAAGGCCTGGTGCATCCGGGTGATGAAGTCCAGCGGATCGCGCAGATGCCGGGCGGCATGGAAATGCACCGCGCGTTTGACCGGCAGCCGCAGGCCCGGCTCCATTTCCAGCGCGTCATCCGGCGCCACCTCGCGCCAGGGCACGCCCAGGCTGCGGCGGTGCTCCAGCCCCGCGGTGGCAGCCTCGGCCGCTGCTGCGGTGGACCAGACCGACAGCTGGCCGCGCTCCACCACCAGATCCTGGGCGCCTGCGGCCTCGATCAGCGGATTGATCCCGGCGTCGGCATGCGACAGCAGATCGGCCAGATGGGCAGCAATCCGGCGCGAGGGTGCTGCGCGGCAATTGGCAAGAAAGGACAGCATCCAGCGCGGATTGCACAGCGCGTGGGAAAAAGACAGCGACAGCGGGCTGTCCCTGGAGAACATCAGCTGCGGCAGGGAGGTCAGCACCGACGGGTCATTCACCGGCAGGCAGGCATAGGTCGCCAAGGTGCAGGCGTTGCCGTAACTGGTGCCGGATCCCGGCGGGTTCGGATCCGCCAGCAGCACCCGATGCCCGCGCATCTGCGCCCACAGCGCGGTGCAAACGCCCACGGCGCCCGCGCCCGCAACGGCAATATCATAATCCGCCATCTGTCTCCCTCCTGCCTCTTGACCGGAATGGGACACTGGCACGGCGGAAAGTCAATCGCGTTTGCTGCGCCGTTCAAACGCAAACGGGCCCCCGCGATGGGAGCCCGCCAACCTTACCCGGATGGGTGAGGTTCTTATTCTTCGGCAGCCACTGCTTCGGCTTCGGCTTCTTCGCCTTCGCCGTCTTCGTCATCAGACGCGGTCAGGCCGCCCGGGGAGGCGATGTTGGCGATCACGAAGTCGCGGTCGATGGTCGGCTTGGCGCCGGCCGGCAGCTCGATCGACGAAATGGTGACAACGTCACCGATGTTCAGGCCTGCCAGATCGACAACCAGCTTCTCGGGGATGTCGCCGGCGGTCACAACCAGCTCGACCTCGGGGCGGGTCACGTTCAGCATGCCGCCCTTCTTGATGCCGGGGGCGTCTTCCTCGTTGATGAACTCAACCGGGATGAACAGGTTGACTTTCGAGGTGCGGCGCAGACGCATCAGGTCGAGGTGGGTCGGCAGGTCCTTCACCACATCGCGCTGAACGTCGCGGCAGATCACCCGCACGTCTTCCTGGCCGTCAACCTTCAGGTTCCACAGGGTGGACTTGAACTGGCCCGCTTTCAGCTTTTTCAGCAGCACGTTGAACGGGATCTGGATCGCAACCGGATCCGTGTCGCCACCGTAAACAACGCCCGGTACCATGCCTGCGCGGCGCGCAGCGCGAGCGGCGCCCTTGCCCGTCCCCGCACGTACTTCGGCGACGAGATCAGGAATCTCTTTTGCCATGTCTATTCTCCAATATATCTAGGGCGGGGTGCCTCCAAGGCTGTCACCCCGCGTGAAGCCGTGCCTATAGACCGGAAACCGGAATATGGGAAGGGGCAAAGCCCCCTGCCCGGCGGCGGGGCCGCGTTATTCCTGCCAGCAGCCGCCGAAATCCTGCGGCACCAGCAGATTATGGCGCCCCAGCGCCCCGACCGAGCGTTCACCGCACAGTGCCATGGTGGTGTCCAGCTCCTTGCGAATCACCTCCAGCGCCTCGGTGACGCCTTTCTGGCCCCTCGCGCCCAGCCCATAGACAAAGGCGCGCCCGATCATGGTGCCCGTGGCGCCCAGCGCCAGCGCCTTCAGCACGTCCTGGCCGGAGCGGATGCCGCTGTCCAGATGCACCTCGACGTCTCCCCCCACCGCATCCATGATCTCCGGCAGCATCCGGATCGAGCTCAGTGCCCCGTCCAGCTGCCGCCCGCCGTGGTTCGACACGACGATGGCGTCGGCGCCAAGCTTGGCGGCCATGCGGGCATCCTCGGCGTCCAGGATGCCCTTCAGGATCACCTTGCCGCCCCACATCTCCATCAGCTTTTCAATCTTGCCCCAGTCCAGCGACGGGTCGAACTGCTCGGCCGTCCAGACGCCCAGCTGCGAGGTATCCGAGACGCCCTGCACATGGCCGACGATATTGCCGAAATTGCGCCGCTTGGCGCCCAGCATCTGCAGGCCCCAGGTCCATTTGGTCATCAGGTTGGCAATGGTTTTCGGGGTCAGCTTCGGCGGCGCGGACAGGCCGTTCTTCAGATCCTTGTGGCGCTGACCCAGGATCTGCAGGTCCAGCGTGATCACCAGCGCCGCGCATTTCGCATCCTTGGCCCGCTGGATCAGGCGGCGGATATAATCCTCGTCCTTCATGGTATAAAGCTGGAACCAGAACGGTTTGGAGGTCGCCTCCGCCACTTCCTCGATCGAGTTGATCGACATGGTCGACAGCGTGAAAGGCACACCGAACTCCTCGGCCGCCCGCGCCGCCTTGATCTCGCCGTCGGCGTGCTGCATGCCCGTCAGCCCCACCGGCGCCAGCGCCACCGGCATCGCCACGTCCTGACCGATCATCCGGCTGGCGGTCGTCCGCCCCGCCATGTCCACCGCCACCCGCTGGCGCAGGCGGATCTGCTCGAAATCCGAGGTATTCTCGCGGAAGGTCTGCTCGGTCCAGCTGCCGCTTTCGGCATAATCGTAAAACATCCGCGGCACGCGGCGTTCGTAGATGCGCTTCAGGTCGTCGATATTGGTGATCACCGGCACCGGAGTCTCTCCCGCTTTCATTTGGTAAAGTTTCTTTACCAATCAGCCCCAGAAAAGGCAACGACGCCGTTGCCGCAGGCTTGAAACGCAAAAACCGCGCCCGGAGGCGCGGTTTGTAAAGTTCGATTTGCGGTGCCGACGAGGGTCCGCCCGGCGGCACTCCGGGCAGCACCCACCCAGGGTCGGACGCTGCCCTATGCTCTGCTTGGAGAAGGCTCAGCCCCGATGCGCGCCGTCCGCCAGCGATTTCACAAAGGCCAGCACCTCTGTCGGGGATTTTTCCGCGGCAATCTGGCTGACAATCGCGCTGCCCACCACGGCGCCATCCGCGACCGAGGCGATCTTCTCCGCCTTCTCCGGCGTGTTGATGCCAAAGCCGACGATGACCGGCAGATCGGTGGCCGCCTTGATGCGGGCCACCTCGGGGCCGACGTCGCCGGCCTCGGCCTCGGCCGCGCCGGTGATGCCGGTGATCGACACGTAATAGACAAAGCCCGAGGTGTTCTGCAGCACCTTGGGCAGGCGCGCATCGTCGGTTGTCGGGGTGGCCAGCCGGATGAAGTTCAGCCCCGCTTTCTGCGCCGGGATGCACAGCTCGCCATCCTCTTCCGGCGGCAGGTCGACCACGATCAGCCCGTCGATGCCCGCGGCCTTGGCATCCTCCAGGAACTTGTCCACGCCGCGGTTGTAGATCGGGTTGTAATAGCCCATCAGCACAATCGGCGTGGTGTCATCGCCTTTGCGGAAATCGGCGGCCAGCTGCAGCGTCCGCTCCAGCGTCATACCGCCGTCCAGCGCCCGCTGCCCGGCCAGCTGAATGGTTGGCCCGTCTGCCATCGGATCGGTAAACGGCAGCCCCAGCTCGATGATGTCCACACCCGCGGCCGGCAATCCCTTCACCACCTCAAGTGAGGTTTCATAGTCCGGGTCGCCCGCCATCACATAAGTGACAAAAGCTTTCTTTCCGGCGGCTTTCAGGTCGGCGAATTTGGCATCAATGCGGGTCATGGGCGGGCCTTTTATTCAGGTTTCCGCCATGATGTGCCGAATATTGCGCGGGAAATCAATCCCGGGCCGCGTGCAGGCCCGGGAATGCACCGCTCAGCGGCCCAGCGGAATGTGCCAGCGCAGCGACAGCGAATTCACGCCCGGGTTCTGATCTGCGGTCGAGGCGTTGGATTTATGGCTGAGCGCCAGCGACACCGCCTTGCCATTGTGAAACCGTTTACCCAGCGCCAGCAGGCTGCGGATTTCAAAGCCGGAGCCCAGATCATTGCCCTGCGAGCTTTCGTGATAGGCCCCGGGCATCACGCTGGTCTCGATGAACCAGTCGTTGTTCAGGCCGATCACGCCGCTGATGCCGACACCGGCGAATACATCGCCGGCCTCCTGCACCTCCAGCGCGGCCCCGAACCGCGCCGACAGCAGCCGCCCCTCGTGGAACGGCGCGTGCAGATACTCGACCGCGAACAGCGCGCTGTCCTCGGACCCCGCACGGGAATAATTGGAATGGCCCAGCCCCAGCGTCACTTCCTGGGCTGCGGCAGGCATGGCAGTGGCAGCACAGAACGCTGCTGCCAGCAAAGCTGTCTGTTTCATTTCTTGCCCCTCGCAATTTTATTTTCTTTACCTAAGATATTTTTACTAGCTGATTTTCCTAGCCACCTCACGAAAAAGCAACTGGAAGGCTCCCTGTGCGGCAGCGCACAGAGGGCGATTGCGGCACCTCTGTCAGCCATCCTTGCCTTGCGCGCAAGCCCAATGCTGCCTAGAAGCGGCTCCCAAGTGGTATCAGGAGGCCGGTATGGGCTTTAAGATGGGAATCGTCGGCCTGCCGAATGTTGGCAAATCGACGCTGTTCAATGCGCTCACCAAAACCGCCTCGGCGCAGGCGGCCAATTTTCCGTTCTGCACGATTGAGCCCAATGTGGGCGAAGTGGGTGTGCCGGACGCGCGTCTGGACAAGCTGGCAGCAATTGCCGGCTCCAAACAGATCATTCCGACCCGGATGACATTTGTCGACATCGCCGGCCTGGTCAAAGGCGCGTCGCAGGGCGAGGGCCTGGGCAACCAATTCCTGGCCAACATCCGTGAAACCGACGCGATTGCCCATGTGCTGCGCTGTTTCGAAGATGGCGACGTGACCCATGTGGACGGCCGTGTCGACCCGGTCGCGGACGCCGAGGTGATCGAGACCGAGCTGATGCTGTCGGACCTGGAAAGCATCGAAAAACGCCGCGCCAATCTGGTGCGCAAGCTGAAGGGCAACGACAAGGAAGCCCAGCAGCAGGACCGCCTGCTGGCCGCCGCCCAGGCGATGCTGGAGGACGGCAAGCCCGCCCGCCTGGTCGAGGTGGACGCCGAGGACGCCAAGGCCTGGAAGATGCTGCAGCTGCTGACCACCAAGCCGGTGCTTTATGTCTGCAACGTGGGCGAATCCGAATCGGTCGAAGGCAATGCGCAGTCCGCCAAAGTGGCCGAAATGGCCGCGGCGCAGGGCAATTCCCATGTGATCATCTCGGCCCAGATCGAGGAAGAGATCAGCCAGTTGGAAGCGGAAGAAGCCCAGATGTTCCTGGAGGAGATGGGGCTGGCAGAGGCAGGTTTGGACCGGCTGATCCGTGCCGGTTATGAACTGCTGCATCTGGAGACCTATTTCACCGTCGGCCCGAAAGAGGCCCGCGCCTGGACCATCCGCACCGGCACCGCGGCGCCGCAGGCGGCCGGGGTGATCCATGGCGATTTCGAAAAGGGTTTCATCCGCGCCGAAACCATCGCTTATGACGACTTCATCGCCTGCAACGGCGAACAAGGCGCCAAGGAAGCCGGCAAGATGCGCGCCGAAGGCAAAAGCTATGTCGTCAAAGACGGCGACGTGCTGCACTTCCTGTTCAACACCTGAGCCGGGTTGCCAGCCTGATTTTCATCCGCCCGTCAGGTCATCTGGCGGGCGGATTGCATTTTGCGGCCTGCCGGGGCAATCCTGTGCGCGCCGGACACTTCACGCCGGAATTACCGGGACTGGCAGCGCAATCGCGCTACCATTAACCCGCATGCGATATGGACAAGGTGCAGCATGGAAAAAGATAACAGCATCAATGTTCTGGGCGGCCCGCTGGCGCCCTGCTCCACCGCGCCGGTGACCGGCTTCTTCCGTGATGGGCATTGCAACACCTGCACCGAGGATCACGGCAGCCACACGGTGTGCGTTGTGACCACCGCAGAGTTTCTGGCGTTCTCGAAATATGTCGGCAACGACCTCTCCACCCCGCGGGCCGAGTTCGGCTTTGCCGGCCTGCAGCCCGGCGACCGCTGGTGCCTGTGCGCGGCGCGGTTCCTGCAGGCGGCCGATGAGGGCTGCGCCCCCAAGGTGCATCTGGAAGCGACCCATCAGCGGGCGCTGGAGATTGTGCCGCTGAGCGTTCTGCAAAGCTACGCCGCCGACCCGGCCTGAGCGGCGCGCTGAAGGTGAAGGCCGCCAACAAGAAAGGCGCCCCGCAGGGCGCCTTTCGTATCTCGGGGATGCCGCCGTTATTCCTCGAAGCTGCGGCCTTCTTCGGTATCGGACATATCGAACCCAAGGTGCTTGGCGACGGTGAACACATCCTTGTCGCCGCGGCCGCACATGTTCATCACGATGATGTGGTCTTTGGGCAGCTTGGGCGCGATCTTCATCACATGGGCCAGCGCGTGCGACGGCTCCAGCGCCGGGATGATACCCTCGGTGCGGCAGCTGACCTGGAAGGCCTCCAGCGCTTCCTTGTCGGTGATCGAGACATATTCGGCGCGCCCCGATTCATGCAGCCAGGAATGCTCCGGGCCGATGCCGGGATAATCGAGGCCCGCGGAGATCGAATAGCCTTCCTGGATCTGGCCGTCGTCGTCCTGCAGCAGATAGGTGCGGTTGCCGTGCAGGACGCCCGGACGGCCGCCGGTCAGCGACGCGCAGTGCTGGATCCGGTCATCCACACCTTTGCCGCCGGCCTCGACCCCGATGATGTTCACCGAGGGGTCATCCAGGAAGGGGTGAAACAGGCCGATGGCGTTGGAGCCGCCGCCGATCGCGGCGATCACGGTGTCCGGCAGGCGGCCTTCGCCTTCCTGCTCGGCCAGCTGCCAGCGGACCTCCTTGCCGATGATCGACTGGAAATCGCGCACCATCGCCGGGTACGGGTGCGGGCCGGCGGCAGTGCCGATGCAATAGAAGGTGTCGCGCACATTGGTCACCCAGTCGCGCAGCGCGTCGTTCATCGCATCCTTCAGGGTGCCGCGGCCTGAGGTGACCGGGATCACTTCAGCGCCCAAGAGACGCATGCGGAACACGTTCGGCGCCTGCCGCTTCACGTCATGGGCGCCCATGTAGACGATGCATTTGAGGCCGAACTTGGCACAGACGGTGGCGGTGGCCACGCCATGCTGACCGGCGCCGGTTTCGGCAATGATCCGGGTCTTGCCCATGCGCCGCGCCAGCAGGATCTGGCCCAGCACGTTGTTCACCTTGTGGGCGCCGGTGTGGTTCAGCTCATCGCGCTTCATATAGATCTTGGCGCCGCCCAGCTCGCAGCTGAGGCGCTCGGCGTGGTACAGCGGGCTGGGGCGGCCGACGTAATGCGTCCACAGATCCTTCATCTCTGCCCAGAAGGCCGGATCATCCTTGGCCCGGTTGTATTCCTCTTCCAGGCTCAGGATCAGCGGCATCAGGGTCTCCGAGACGAAACGCCCGCCAAAGATGCCAAAACGCCCCTGTTCATCCGGACCGTTCATGAAGCTGTTGAAAAGATCGTCGGCCATGGTTCTTCCCTCTCTCGCAGCGCCCGCAATGACTATAGCGCGCCGCAGGCCGGGTAAAGAGGACTTTGGCAAGCAGGTTCATCCGGCGAAGGCCGCTGCCCTGCCGGAATTTCTGATTGCTGCTGCTTGCTGCCGGTCCTGACCATCAGGAGGATAAAGTTGGCGGCGCCGCCAATAGGCGGAGGCGGGCGGGCGCATCCGCCCGGGTGCTAAACAATGTCTCTGCACGCCCCAAGGATTGGGGCCCTGTTCCTGGATGCCGGGGGTGTCAGGCCCGGCGGTGACCGCGATCGGGGAGACTATGGCAGAGGCTGTTTAAGATGGGATGAGGGCAGCGTGCGCAAGCGGCGCAACACCCCTGATGAGGCATCCGGGGGCCACCGCTGCGCAGTGAGTACTTGTGAAAAGATGAAGCGCAGGCCTGTGCATCTTCATCTTTTCAAAAATACTCAAATCCCGCCGTCCGGCACACAGGCGGCGGCGGCGGCGCGCAGATCTCAGCCGCGGGCGGCGCGCGCGGCGCGGGTGAAGCTGCCGATCAGCGCCGCGTCTTTCTGCCCTGGCGCAGTTTCGACGCCGGAGGAGACATCTACCTGGCGGGCGCCGGTCATGCGGATCGCTTCGGCGACGTTGTCCGGGGTGAGCCCGCCGGCCAGCATCCAGGGTTTCTGCCAGTATTTGCGCCCCGCCAGCAGGCGCCAGTCAAACGCCAGGCCATTGCCGCCCGGCAGCGCCGCCTCCCTGGGGGGCTTGGCGTCGATCAGCAGCTGATCGGCCACCTGTTCATAAAGCGCAATCTGCGGAATGTCGGCGGCATCGGCGATGCCAACCGCCTTCATCACCGGCAGACCGTAGCGCGCCCGCACTTCTGCCACCCGTTGCGGGCTTTCCTTGCCGTGGAGCTGCAGCATATCAAGCGGCACCGCAGCTGTGACCGCATCAAGCTCGGCATCCGAAGCATTCACGGTCAGCGCCACCTTGCACAGGCCGGGCGGGGCCTCCAATGCCAGGGCTGCGGCCTGTTCGATGCTGACATTGCGCGGCGACTTGGGAAAAAACACAAAACCGGCATAAGCCGCCCCTGCCCCGGCCACGGCAGCAATATCCTGCGCTGCGCTGAGCCCGCAGATCTTGACCCGGATGTCTGTCATGGCGGTGTCAGCCTGCGTCTTCCAGAAGCGCCAGGACTTCGTCTTTGCCTTCGTTCTTCTGCTTTTTCAGCCTGCTCACTTCGCGGTTCAGCCTGCGCGCCTCGCGCGCCTTCTGCGCCGCTTCGCTGCGGTGCTTGTGCTCGCGCAGCCATTCCCACAGGAAGCCGATCACCAGCCCGGCGACAACCCCGCCCAGCACCACCGCAAACAGCGGCAGCGCAATGGTGTAGTTAAACCCGAAAAGCTCAGCCAGTGCCGCGGGCATCAGCTTCAGCTCGACAAAAGAGCGGTTTGCGACGGCAACCGACACCAGCACGATGGCCAGAGCCCCCAGAACCGCGTAGCGAATGTAACGCATCAGGCTTTCCCGTTCAGGCGGTCCCTCAAGAGCTTGCCAGTCTTGAAGAACGGCACATGTTTTTCTTCGACATGGACCGTTTCACCGGTGCGGGGATTGCGGCCGGTCCGCGAATCCCGCTTTTTGACCGAAAAGGCGCCGAAGCCGCGCAGTTCAACCCGGTCGCCGCGCGACATCGCATCGGTCACTTCCTCGAACACCGTGTTCACGATCCTCTCCACATCCCGCTGATACAGGTGCGGGTTTTCGTCTGCAATCATCTGAATCAACTCAGAGCGGATCATGTTCTTTTTCCTCCCAGGCTGCCGGTCTGTTCTGGCTATTATTCTGAGAGTATAGGAAAAATTCTTGCAAGGGGGAACAAAATGCCGCGCGCATGACGGGTAAATCGGCAGGAGTTCACCGGAATTTCCTCTTTGAGGCCGCCATTTCGGGGCAGCTGGCAGCCGCCGCGGCGCAGCATTGTCCGCTGCCAGTCGCGCCGCGCCAATTTGATTCGGGCCGGTAGACAGCCGCCGGAGCGCACAGGCAGCCGGGCCGCACCAAGCAGCGCGAAAGCCGTTTCGGTGCGGCCTTTCCTGCGCCGCGGCCCCTGCCGGGACCGGTCGATTCCACCCCCCCAGGCCGACAGGAAACCACGCCGTTCACCCGCCCGGCAACGCGGGATGCGGCATCTGGCCGCCCCATATGCCGCATATGAAACTTTATTTCCACGAGGTGAAATTTTTTTATTGTAAAGCGCTTCGTATCCGCCATCATTTCCTGGAACCAGGCACGAGCGAAAAACCGGCCGGTCTGGTGCGATTCGAACCGGCATGCTCTGCCCTTTGGCGGCAGCAAAAGCCGGCCTGTCAAAGCTGGTGGCAAACAACCGGCAGGAAGACAAACCAACATGGAGAAAACTAATAATGCTATTGGACGTGAGCACGATACACGCACAGCAAGTTACACTGAATTCCCTGGTACAGAATATTCTGTACGCTTCCGGGGTCGTCGGCGCCATCCTGGTCGTTGTGGGCCTGCTGCTGATCGACGCAGGCACTGCACGGCGCAGAAATCTTTTCAACTCGACGATTGAAAAGACGCTCGGGTTCTTTCTGGGGTTTGCCACCTACTACATCATCGGATTTGGCCTGTGGGCCGGGCAATATTACATCATGGAAGGCGCAACCATGATGGATTCCATCAAGGATTGGTGGCTTGGCGGCGCCCTGACCAATGCGATGGCGCATCATACGGATCCAGGAACCTTCCCGGGGCTGAACACCTTCCAGATCTTCATCTTCTTCCTGGCGGTGTTTGCCGGGATCATCAACATCCTGCTGCATTTCGCGGTGTCGGAGCGGATGAAGGCCTCGGCCTATTTCATCACCTGCATTGTCGCGACAGTGGTGTCTTCGGCCTTGAGCTGGGCCACCTGGGGGTCGGTCGGACCGCTGACCAACGCCGGATTCCATGACTTCTTCGGAGTCGGCTTTGTTTATCTTTTCCCCGCAGGCATGGCGCTGGTGTTCACCCCGAAACTGGGTGCGCGCCCCGGCATGATGGCGCCGCATCCGCGGATCTCGGCCTATCTCGCCCCCAGCATCGGCCTGTGCGCCCCCGGCCTGCTGCTGATCTTTGCAGGTCTGCCGATGGTGATCCTGTCCTGCCTGTTCTTCTTTGACCCTGAAGCGCTGGCCGTCAGCATCACCATGGCCGATACCAGTGTCGGCGTCGCGATCAACAACTACGCCCTGGTCTGGGCAGGCGGTGCGGTCACCGGCTTGTTGATCGCCTATGCAACAGGGAAATACGCCTATACCCTGCTTGGCCCGCTGGCCGGCTATGTCGCCGGGGCATCTGGCTTTGACGTCTACCTGCCCTGGCAGGCCTTTATCGTCGGGCTGGTGGCACCCTTTGCCGCTTATGCGGTCTATGAGTTCACGCTGAAGCGCGGCATCGACGAGCACAAGCTGTTCCCGCTGTTCCTGGGCTCCGGCATCCTCGGCCTGGTCATGCTGGGTCTGTTCAAGGCCGGCACCCCGCGCGGCGGCTATTTCGGGATTGAGGACGGCGCCTATGCGTTCCAGCACGGGGAAATCTCGCTGGTGATGCAACTGGCGGGCACGGCTGTCTGCATCGGCACAGGGGTTGTCACCGCACTGGTGCTGTCCTTCATTCTGGAGCGGACTGTGGGGCTGCGGGTCTCAGAGGACGACCAGATCGACGGGCTGGACGGCAAGCTGTGGGATCTGGAACCGGATGTCGTCACCCACGCGGACAGCGCGCAGCGCGTCTGATCCCGCCTGAATTACATGAAGGGGCCCCGGCAGCTGCCGGGGCCTTTTCCGTTGGCGGTCCTGAAGATGGCGGAATCTGCTATACTCGGCCGCATCAACAGAGCGGAGACCAGCATGCTGTACCCGCTTGCCACGCTTGAGGCTGAGAAACTGAGGGCGCTCAAGAACCTCGAAAAAGACATCGGCAGCCCGGTGGTGGCGCTGGCCGGCGTTGAGGCAAATACCGCTGCCCTGCCCGAAGACCAGCTGAAGAAACTACAAGAGCTGGAAAAGGAGCTAGGCGTCGTGCAGGTGGCGGTGCGGCCGCACTAGGGGCGGCCTCGGTGGCAGAAGCGGTGGCTGCCCCAGTCCTTTGTGCGGGCGGGACGGACATCCGCGCGGACCAGTATTCGAACCTGGTTCCGCCTGGGCTACAAGTAGAACTATTCGGCCAAATCAGCCAAATGCCCGGCTTTGTGATATCCTGAAAAACGCAGCATGCGCTCGTCTAGGCTTGCACTGCAAAGGGGGCAAAAGATGGTTTCGCGGCTTTTACTGATCTTCACGCTGCTTTCGACAGCCGGTCAGGCGCTGGCTCTTGACTGCGGCGGCAAGCGCCAGCCCTGCAGGACAGAATCCGGAGAATACCACATTGCTGTTCCTGATGGGTGGCAAGGCGGACCGGCAGTCATGCATCTTCACGGTTACGGCAGCAGCGGCGCCAAAATCATCGGCAGGGATGGTTTCGTGAAGGGTTTCACAGAACGCGGATACGCTTTGATTGCGCCCACGGCATTGCCCTGGGGCGAGGGCAAACCAAACGACTGGGCGGTGCGTGACGGGTGGCAGATATATCCCCGGCGCGATACGCTATTTCTGAGAGAGGTGCTGGAAGATGCCGCAGAACGGGCGAGCGTAGATCCAAACCGTTTGATGCTGACCGGTTTTTCCCGCGGCGGCTCGATGGTTTGGGACATGGCCTGCCATGCTCCTGACTTTGCACTTGCATATTCACCGGCGGCAGGTGGATTCTGGCAGCCGATGCCCAGTGAATGCAGAGGTCCCGCGAATATTCTGCACATCCATGGATTTGCCGATCCGGTGGTGCCTATGGAAGGCCGGACGTGGCGCAATGACGAGTATCAATTTACGCTCAACCAAGCCGATATCTGGGAAGGCTTGAGACTCTGGCGGCAAGAGAACCAATGCCCAAGAAACGCTGCAGAACATGAAATCTCCGACGGTCTCTGGCGTAAACGCTGGGCATGCGAAAAGGCTGCTCTCGAACTTATCCTGCACAAGGGAAAGCACGGATTGCCCCCGGGATGGACGGCCACTGTTCTCGACTGGTTTGATGGCCTGAACCACTGAACATACCGCGGTTTTGCTGTCGCGAATGGAGGGCTGCTTTCTACGGCAGACAAGCGAGCAGATTCAAGAACGGGTTTGAGGGGGAAATGCCGGGTGCGGGTCAAGATCCGTCCTTCCCCCCCCAAAAAAAGCCCCGCAGAAATCTGCGGGGCTTTCCATTTTTTTCGCCGTGAGGCCGGAGACGATTAGTCGCCCGACTTCAGCGCTGCACCCAGGATGTCGCCCAGCGAAGCGCCGGAGTCCGAGGAGCCATACTGTTCCACAGCTTCTTTTTCTTCCGCGATCTCGCGTGCCTTGATCGACAGGCCCAGACGGCGGGTCTTGGAGTCGACGTTGGTGACGCGCACGTCGACCTTGTCGCCAACCGAGAAACGCTCGGGGCGCTGATCGGCACGGTCGCGGGCCAGGTCGGAGCGGCGGATGAAGGACTTCATGCCCTCGTATTCCACTTCGATGCCGCCGTCTTCGATCGCAGTCACGTTCACGGTCACGATCGAGCCGCGCTTCACGCCGCCAACCGCTTCTGCGAACTTGTCGCCGCCCAGAGCTTTGATCGACAGCGAGATACGCTCTTTGTCGACGTCCACTTCGGAAACAACGGCCGAAACCATGTCGCCCTTGCGGTAGTTCTGGATCGCATCTTCGCCGCGCTCGTCCCAGGACAGGTCGGAGAGGTGAACCATGCCATCGATGTCGCCGTCGAGGCCGATGAACAGACCGAACTCGGTGATGTTCTTGACTTCGCCTTCGACCTCGGTGCCTTCCGGGTTGGCTTCGGAGAAGACTTCCCACGGGTTGCGCATGGTCTGCTTGAGGCCCAGGGAAACGCGGCGCTTGGCACCGTCGATTTCCAGAACCATGACGTCGACTTCCTGCGAAGTGGAGACGATCTTGCCCGGGTGGACGTTTTTCTTGGTCCAGGACATCTCGGAGACGTGGACCAGACCTTCGACGCCCGGCTCCAGCTCAACAAATGCACCGTAATCGGTGATGTTGGTGACGCGGCCCTTGTGGACCGAGGACAGCGGGTACTTGGCGCCAACCAGATCCCACGGGTCTTCCTGCAGCTGCTTCATGCCGAGGGAGATACGGTGGGTCTCTTTGTTGATCTTGATGACCTGAACCTTGACGGTTTCGCCGATCGACAGGATCTCGGAGGGGTGGTTCACACGGCGCCATGCCATGTCGGTGACGTGCAGCAGGCCGTCAACGCCGCCGAGGTCAACAAACGCACCGTATTCGGTGATGTTCTTGACCACACCGTCTACCGCTTGGCCTTCGGTCAGGTTGCCGATGACTTCGGCACGCTGTTCGGCACGCGATTCTTCCAGGATGGCACGGCGCGAGACAACGATGTTGCCGCGGCGGCGGTCCATTTTCAGGATCTGGAACGGCTGCTTCAGACCCATCAGCGGGCCGGCGTCGCGCACCGGGCGCACGTCAACCTGCGAACCGGGCAGGAACGCAACAGCGCCGCCCAGATCGACGGTGAAGCCGCCCTTGACGCGGCCGAAGATAGCGCCTTCGACGCGCTGGTCGTCGGCATATGCTTTTTCCAGGCGGTCCCAGGCTTCTTCACGGCGGGCCATCTCACGCGAGATGACGGCTTCGCCGCGGGCATTTTCAGCCGAGCGCAGGAAGACTTCGACTTCGTCGCCGACAGCGATTTCAGCAGCTTCGCCGGGATTTGCGAATTCTTTCAGATCAACGCGGCCTTCCATTTTGTAGCCGACGTCGATGATGGCCTGACCGGCTTCGATTGCCAGTACTTTGCCTTTGACAACCGAACCCTCGTCCGGCGTGTCCATTTCGAAGCTTTCGTTCAGGAGGGCTTCGAAGTCCTCCATTGATACGTTTTGAGCCATGAGGTCTCAGATTTCCTTTTCATATGGTTTTTCTGGCCATGCGGTTGTCTCCGCCGGTCTTGGTTCAGCCGCACTGGACGTGGCCCGGATCACATCTGATCAAACAAACACAAAGGGCCGAGGTGTGCCTCAGCCCTGCTCAGATGTGTCATCCGGACGTTGACCGCCCTTGTACCGACAGCGCGCGTATAGGCGGATTCCCGGTTACGTGCAAGGGGGAAGGCCTGCGGAGCTTGGCGGCCTGCATGAGGCCGTCAGCCAAAACCGGGCAGCCCGCCGGGAAGATCCAGGCTCAAGACCCATTGGCCTCCGACCTGTGGCGTGAGGCAGCGGATCCGGCCGTACCGGCTGCACGGGTTATAGCGCTTTCCCGCCCGGATATTATGTGTATATATATAGCCATTAAAATTCTTTAATTGAGTTGGGAATCCGGATGCCAGCCCCCCGCGCGAACATGAGCTACAGGGATATCAAGCAGGTCGTTCTGGACCGGATCCAGAACCGGATCTGGGCACCGGACAGCCTGCTGCCCAGTGAAACTGAACTGGCTGTTGAATTCTCGAGCACGCGCACCACCGTGAACCGGGCGCTGCGGGAACTGGCTGAAGAAGGCTATCTGGAACGCAAGCGGAAAGCCGGGACACGGGTTTTGAATTCACCAGTTCGCAAAGCCCAGTTTTCAATCCCCCTGGTGCGGGATGAAATCGCCGAGACCGGCGCCGCTTACCGGTATTCCTTGGTTGAGAGCCGTATCATGCTGGCCCCGGCGTGGCTGTCATCCCGGCTTGACATCCTTCCCAAGCAGGAGGTTCTGCACCTCAGATGCATGCATTATGCCGACAATTCGCCGTTCCAATACGAAGTGCGCTGGGTTGTAACTGAGAGCATACCCGAGGTTCTGGACGCGGATTTCACTGAATCCGGGCCGAATGACTGGCTGGTGCAAAAAGTCCCCTTCACAAATCTTGAACTGAGCTTCATGGCGACAAAGGCCGATCAGACAGTGTCAGAGTTTCTGGACGCCCCTTTGGGCGACCCGGTGTTCACTGCGGAACGGATTACCTGGCTGCGCAACAAGCCCGTAACGCTGGCAAAGCTGTTTTTCGCTCCCGGTTATAAAATGACAACGCATCTGTGAGTTGAGCCTTGGCTCGCCGCGATGCTGGCGCCGGGCCGGCGGTTTCCCTGCCCGGCAGGCGATGACATTGCGCTGAGGCAGGGTCGGCCAACAGGCGGTGCTTGGGCGACAGCAGCATCAGCCGCTTCGGAGACAGCAGGCTGCCAGGGCGGGCGCAATGCCAGCTCTGCCGGGCCCAGAGTGCGTTTAGAAACCCAAATCACCGGCTGAAACCCGTTGCCGGCGGTTTACAGCATGTCTCCGAACCGGATCCGGCCCGCGGGCACTGCGCAGCGCCTGGTGGCGAGAAGAACACCCCGAGTGAAACAGGGGATGCCTGCAGGGACGCTCTGGTCGGTGGTTGTGATCCGGGACGGGGCCGCCGGTCAGGGTGTCCGCGCCGGTGGTGCCATCGCCGGCTGCGATCGTGCCGCCGCCGGTGGTGCCCTCCATGTTGTCAGCGGCAGCCGCACCGGTTCTGGAAGCTGCAAGGTTAGCGGTGCCGAATGCCGGTGATGCGATGCACTAAGCAGGGTGTAAAATTTTCGCGCGTCAATTATTATGGCCGGAACCTTCAGGCACGGTCACATTGGCCTTGTCCTACCACTGCAGACAAAGTGAGAACCTTCATGGGTGACAAAAAGATCAGGAACATGGAGGAATTCGCAGCAGTCAGCGGCCTTTCACGCCCGACGCTGTCGAAATACTTCAACGACCCATCCAGCGTCAGGGCATCAACCCGGAAGCGGATCGAAGATGTGCTGGACCATTATGACTACCGGCCCAATCTCTATGCGATCAATCAGAACCGCCGGCTGACCAAGAATATCGGAATCGTGGTGCCCTATCTGGCCGACCCTTTCTTTGCCGAAATTGCCCGCAAAATCGAAGAGCATATTCTGAGAACCGGATACCGCCCGGTTCTGCTGGGTTCCCACGGCAACCCTGATCAGGAGATCGAAAACCTTGAAAACCTGCGGCTGCTTAAACCTGCCGGGGTTCTGCTGGCCCCCTTGGGGCGGGCGTCGCATCAGGCACGCATCGCCGCCTTCTGCGACGAGGTTCCAACGGTGATGTTTGATGCCAGCATCGGCGCTGCAGGACAGGCGTTCATTGGCTCAAACAACTATCAAAGCATCGGACTTATTGCCGACTACCTTTGCCGGACAGGGGAGCCTCCGGCCTTTTTCGAAATGAAGAATCCGGCAAACCCGAACGCCCATAAACGGCGCAATGCTTATCTCGCGGCTATGGAGCGGCTAGGACACAACCCGCATCTGATCCAAGCTGAAGGGGAAGGCTGGGAGTTTGAGGAGATCGGCTTCCGGGAGGGCACCCGGGTGGTGCGCGACCGCAACCTGCCGACCAATACGATCCTGTGCAGCAATGACCGTCTGGCGATCGGCTTGATGTCGGCCGCCTATGAGGCCGGGATTCGGATTGGTCTGGGTGCTGACTGCGGGATGCGGGTCGCCGGGCATGATGATCATCCCTTCTCCCGCTATACCTGCCCGACTTTGACGACGGTTTCACAGGATTACGAGGCCATCGCCAGGCAAAGCGCAGCGTCCCTGATGGACCTTATCGAGGCGGAAAACCCGCCTGATTCGCGGCAAGAGATTCTGTTTGATGGCCGGCTGGTCATGCGCGGGTCCGCATAACCTGCTGATTTTCCGGCAGACCGCCCAAACTTTACGCGCGTAAAGTTAAAATTGACAGCGCAGCGGCGGCGCCGTTAATCTTGGAGGCGACATCTAATCAGGGAGGTAGAAGATGTTTGCTAAGTACGCCATTGGTACGGCAACAGCCATTTCACTGCTCGCAGCGGGCAGTGCTTCTGCCGAGACCATCACCATTGCAACTGTGAACAACGGCGACATGATCCGCATGCAGGGTCTGACAGACGATTTCACCGCCAAGACCGGCCATGAGGTCGAATGGGTGACCCTGGAGGAAAACGTGCTGCGCCAGCGGGTGACAACTGACATCACCACCAAGGGCGGCCAGTTCGACATCATGACCATCGGCATGTACGAAACCCCGATTTGGGGCAGCAACGGCTGGCTGGTGCCGCTGGATGATCTGCCGCCCGAATATGACGCCGATGACATCCTGCCCGCCATGCGCGGCGGTCTTAGCGTGGATGGCACGCTGTATGCGGCGCCATTCTATGGCGAAAGCTCGATGATCATGTACCGGACCGACCTGATGGAGCAGGCGGGGCTTGAGATGCCCGATGCGCCGACATGGGATTTTGTCGCCGAAGCTGCCCGCGCCATGACAGACAAGGACGCCGGCATCTATGGCATCTGCCTGCGCGGCAAGGCCGGCTGGGGCGAAAACATGGCCTTTTTGACCGCGACAGCCAATGCCTTTGGCGCGCGCTGGTTCGATGAAAACTGGCAGCCGCAGTTCGATCAGCCAGAGTGGAAGGAGACCCTGGAGTTCTATGTGAACCTGATGAACGACGCCGGCCCTCCGGGCGCGTCGAACAATGGCTTCAACGAGAACCTGTCGCTGTTCCAGCAGGGCAAATGCGGCATGTGGATCGACGCCACTGTGGCGGCGTCCTTCGTGACCAGCCCGGACGATTCCACCGTGGCTGACAAGGTGGGCTTTGCGCTGGCACCCGATACCGGCAAGGGCAAGCGCGGCAACTGGCTTTGGGCCTGGGCGCTGGGAATTCCCGCCGGCACCCAGAAAGCAGACGCCGCCAAGGAGTTCATTCAATGGGCCACCTCCAAGGAATACATCGAACTGGTTGCCGAAAAAGATGGCTGGGCCAATGTGCCGCCGGGTGCGCGTACCTCGCTCTATGAGAACCCCAACTACCAGGAGGTTCCCTTTGCCCGGATGACGCTGGAAAGCATCCAGTCGGCTGATCCGACAAACCCCACAGTGGATCCGGTGCCTTATGTCGGTGTGCAATTTGCAGCAATCCCCGAATTTGCCGGAATTGCAGGTCAGGTCGGCCAGGAATTCGCCGCCGCGCTGGCCGGCCAGCAGAGCGTCGAAGAAGCGCTGGAGAAGGCCCAGGCACTGACCACTGACGAGATGGAAGCCGCAGGCTACTGATCTTCGGTACGAACTTCAGAGGGCGGCCCGATTGCCGCCCACTGACCCCGGCGGTCCCCCACTGCGCATAATCGTCCAAGGCGGCCCGCGTGCCGTCATCGGAGGAGGTACACAGAATGGCAACGCAACACCCCCAATCCGCGGAGCGTCTGGCAATGGCCAAAGCCGCGCCCACCTCGGCAGGCGAGCCAGCCGCAGAGGGGCACCAGGGCGGCACCAAACACGCCCGCACCGCAGCCCGCCTGATGATGGCACCCGCCGTCATCCTGCTGCTGGGCTGGATGCTGGTGCCGCTGACGATGACGCTCTACTTCTCGTTCAAAAAATTCCTGCCGCTGCGGGGCGGCGATCTGGGCTGGGCCGGTTTCGACAACTATGTCCGTTTCGTGTCCTCCAGCGCCTTCTGGCCCAGTGTGCAGGCGACATTGGTGATTGTTGGCGGCGTCCTGCTGATCACCGTGGTGCTGGGGGTGATGCTCGCAATCCTGCTCAACCAGCCAATGTGGGGCCGGGGCATAGTCCGCATCCTGGTGATCGCGCCCTTCTTCGTCATGCCCACCGTGTCCGCGCTGGTCTGGAAGAACATGTTCATGGACCCTGTGAACGGCTTGCTGGCCCATGTGTGGCGGGCCTTTGGCGCCGAGCCTCTGGTCTGGCTGACCGAGGCCTCGACCCAGTCCATCATCCTGATTGTCAGTTGGCAATGGCTGCCTTTTGCGACGCTGATCCTGCTGACAGCCATCCAGTCTTTGGACCGTGAACAGCTGGAAGCCGCGGAAATGGACGGCGCGCCGCCGGTGAAACGCTTTGCCTATATCACCCTGCCGCATCTGTCGCGGGCCATCACCGTGGTGGTGCTGATTCAAACGATCTTCCTGCTGTCGATATTTGCTGAAATCTTTGTCACCACCCAGGGCGCTTTTGGCACCAAGACCCTGACCTATCTGATCTTCCAGCGGGTGCTGGAAAGCCAGAACATCGGCCTGGGTTCAGCCGGAGGGGTCTATGCCATCATCCTCGCCAACATTGTTGCCATCTTCCTGATGCGCATCGTCGGCAAGAACCTGGACGCGTAAGGAGGCCCGCATGGCACGTGCAATTACATCGCAACGCAAAACCCTGAATACTGCCCTGGCCTGGGGTGTGGGCCTGCTGATCTTCTTTCCGATCCTCTGGACCATCCTGACCAGCTTCAAGACCGAGGCCCAGGCCATCGCCGATCCGCCCGTGTTCCTGTTTTTCGACTGGACGCTGGAAAACTACTCGGTGGTGCAGGAACGGTCCAACTATGGCCGGTTTCTGTGGAATTCGATCATCATTGCCGGCGGCTCCACCATCCTCGGCATCCTCATCGCGGTGCCCGCCGCCTGGTCGATGGCCTTTGTGCCCTCCAAACGGACCAAGGACATCCTGTTGTGGATGCTTTCCACCAAGATGCTGCCCGCGGTCGGCGTACTGTATCCGATCTACCTGATCTTCATTAAAATGGGGCTGTTGGACACCAAGGCCGGACTGGTCATCGTGCTGATGCTGATCAACCTGCCGATCATCGTCTGGATGCTTTATACCTACTTCAAGGAAATCCCCGGTGAGATCCTGGAGGCCGCCCGGATGGACGGCGCGAGCCTGCGCGAAGAGGTCCTGTACATCCTGACCCCGATGGCCATTCCCGGCATCGCCTCGACGCTTCTT
Organism: Leisingera sp. SA215; assembly: GCF_055902035.1. NCBI lineage: Bacteria > Pseudomonadati > Pseudomonadota > Alphaproteobacteria > Rhodobacterales > Roseobacteraceae > Leisingera > Leisingera sp. SA215. The sequence goes on from NZ_JBVVXU010000013.1 coordinate 114,015, forward strand.
CTGAACGTGATCCTGGCCTGGAACGAGGCGTTCTGGACGCTCAACCTGACCGCCGCCAAGGCGGCGCCGCTCACCGCCTTCATCGCCAGCTACTCCAGCCCGGAAGGCCTGTTTTACGCCAAGCTGAGCGCGGCCTCGACCATGGCCATCGCCCCGATCCTGATCCTCGGCTGGTTCAGCCAGAAACAACTTGTCAGCGGTCTGACCTTCGGCGCTGTGAAATAAGGAGACATAGGCATGGGACGTATTACTCTGGACAAGGTCTCCAAGAGCTTTGGCGACATTGAAGTCATCCCGCCGCTGGACCTGACCATCGATGATGGCGAATTCACGGTCTTCGTTGGCCCTTCGGGCTGCGGCAAATCCACTTTGCTCCGCCTGATCGCTGGACTTGAAGACGTCACGTCGGGACAGATCCGCATCGACAAGCAGGACGCCACCCACGTGCCGCCCGCCAAGCGCGGCCTGGCGATGGTGTTCCAGTCCTACGCGCTCTATCCGCATATGTCGGTGCGCAAGAACATCGCCTTTCCCATGCGGATGGCCAAGGTCCCGGCAGAGGAGCAGAACCAGCGCATCGAGGCCGCAGCCAAAGCGCTGAACCTCACCGACTACCTGGACCGCCGTCCCGGCCAGCTGTCCGGCGGCCAGCGCCAGCGGGTCGCCATCGGCCGCGCCATCGTGCGGGAACCTTCCGCCTTCCTGTTCGACGAGCCGCTGTCGAATCTTGACGCGGCCTTGCGGGTGGGGATGCGGCTGGAAATATCCGAACTGCACGAACGTCTTGAAACCACGATGATCTATGTGACCCACGACCAGGTCGAAGCCATGACCATGGCCGATAAGATCGTGGTGCTTCATGCCGGTGAGATCGAACAGGTCGGCTCGCCACTTGAGCTGTATCACACGCCGCGCAACAAGTTCGTGGCCGGGTTCATCGGCTCCCCCAAGATGAATTTCGTCGAGGGCGCGGAGGCCGCCAAACACGGCGCCCACACCATCGGCGTCCGCCCCGAGCATATCGAGGTGTCCGGCGAGGCCGGCGCCTGGCCGGGTGTGGTCAGTGTTTCGGAACATCTGGGATCAGACACCTTCTTCCACGTTCACGACACCGGTCTGGCAGAGACCATCACCGTGCGAGCAGACGGTGAAGTCGGATTCCGCCACGGCGACCGCATCTTCATGACCCCGCGCGCCGATGTCATCCATAAGTTCGATGCCGCAGGCCTGCGGATCGCATGAAGCGGCTGGCAGGGAAAACGGCACTGATCACCGGCGGCGCCCGGGGGATGGGGCAGGACTTTGCCGGGGCTTGTGTCCGCGAAGGCGCCCGCGTGGCGATCGCCGGCATCGATTACGCGAAGTATGAAGGGAAGGCGCCCGGTCGAAAAATGCAAGAGCTGGCGCAGGCGGTGCCATACGGGCGCATGGGACGGGCGGAGGATCTGACCGGTATGGCTGTCTTTCCGGCGCCGGACGAGGCCAAGCACGTGGCCGCGCAAACCTACATCGTTGATGGCGGACAATGGATGAGCTGATGGAAAACCAGTCGGCAAACCGCATGCCGGTGCAGCTTGGCCTGGCCGCTTTGAAGGATCTGCCCGAAGGCGTTGCAGGTCCCGGGTATGACCGCGCCGCATTGACACCGGGGATTGTTCACATCGGGCTCGGCAACTTTCACCGTGCCCATCAGGCGTGGTATTTGCACCGGCTGATGCAACAGGGGCTGGCACAGGATTGGGCCATCATCGGGGCCGGGGTGCGCCCCTATGATGCCGGAATGCGGCAAAAACTGCTGGCGCAGGATTGCCTGACCGCCCTGATCGAACTGGCCCCCGGCAGCGTCTCTGCTGAGATCACCGGATCGATGATAGATTACCTGCCGATAGAAGACGGAAACGGCCCGCTGATCCGCGCCATGTCGGATCCGGCGATCCGCATCGTTTCACTGACCGTGACCGAAGGCGGCTATTACGTGGCCCCGGAAACCGGCGGGCTGGACGCCGGGCACCCTGATATCCGTCATGACGTTGCGGAGCCCTGCCGCCCGCACACTGTATTCGGGGCCATCGTGGCTGCACTGAAGAACAGGCGCAACGCCGGGGCCGGTCCGTTCACGGTTCAAAGCTGCGACAACCTGCGCGGCAACGGCAGCGCCACCCGGCAAACGGTGGTCTCGCTAGCGCGCCTCACTGACCCGGCGCTGGCGGATTGGATCGACCGGGCCTGCAGTTTCCCGGACTCGATGGTCGACTGCATCGTGCCCGCTACCGGCCCCGGCGAAATCGCCTTGGCCCGCAGGCTGGGCATTGTGGACGCCGCTCCCGTCACCCATGAAATTTACCGTCAATGGGTGATCGAGGATGATTTCTGCGCGGGCCGCCCGGACTGGGACAAGGCCGGGGCGGTGTTCACACCCTCAGTTCATGACTATGAGGTGATGAAAATCCGCATTTTGAATGCGGGCCATCAAGTGCTTGCCAATGCCGGGGAGCTGCTGTCGGTGGAGACCATCGCCGATTGCCTGGCGCATCCGCTGATTGCCGCGCTGTTCCGCAGGGTCCAGCAACAGGAGATCGCCCCCTATGTTGCGGCGGTTCCTGGAATGAAACCGCAACACTATGCCGAACTGATCGAGCGCCGTTTTTCCAACCCCGCCATCCGCGACACGGTCCGGCGGGTTGCCTTTGATGGCTGCTCCCGGCACCCGGAATTTGTTCACCCAATTCTGCGTGATGCGCTGGCGGCAGGCGGCCCGATCGCGGGCCTGAGCCTGGTTGAGGCGCTTTGGGCGCGCATGTGTGCCGGCACGCGCGAGAATGGCACCGGGATCGAGGCCAACGATCCCAATTGGGAGGCGCTGGCTGCGGCTGCCAAGGCCGCAAAGCAGCGTCCGCAAGCCTGGCTGGAACAGCACCACATCTACGGCGACCTGGCCGGCAACCAGTGGTTCGCTGCTGAGTTTTCACGCTGGCTCCAGATGATCTGGTCGGAAGGCAGCGCAGAGGCTTTGAGAAAATATGCCGGGCTGGAACCCGGCAAAAGGAATTGAATCCATGATCCTGTGTTGCGGAGAAGCCCTGATCGACATGATCCCTGCGCCAACCGTGGACGGGCCGGACGGGTTTGTGCCCCACCCCGGCGGGGCGGTGTTCAACACCGCGATTGCGCTGGGGCGGCTCGGGGTGCGTTCCGGTATGCTGACCGGCCTGTCCAGCGACATGTTCGGGCGGCAGCTGGCCGAAACGCTGAAGGCCAGCCATGTCGACACATCGCTGGTGATCCAGTCCGGCCGCCCCACCACGCTGGCCTTCGTCCGCCTCGTGGCCGGCCATGCCGCCTATTGTTTCTTTGACGAGAACTCAGCCGGGCGCATGCTGAAGCCCAGTGACATGCCGAGGCTGCCCGCAGAGGTATCAGCCCTGTTCTTCGGCGGCATCAGCCTAGCCTCGGAGCCCTGCGCCGAGGCCTATTCTGCGCTGCTGGAACGGGAAGGACCGGATCGCGCCGTCATGATTGACCCGAACATCCGGCCCCGGTTCATTCAGGACATCAAACAATACCGCGCCCGGCTGGACCGTATGGTGGCACGGGCGGATATCGTGAAGGCCTCCGACGAGGATCTGAACTGGTTGCTGCCACAACCGCTGTCGCTGGGCGGGAAAGTGTCCATTCTGTTGGAGCGGGGGCCATCCCTGCTGATCCTGACCCGTGGCGGTGAAGGTGCGACCGGTTTCCTGGCAAACGGCGGCGAAGTGCATGTGCCGGCCGTCCGGGCGCAAATTTCCGACACTGTCGGGGCCGGCGACACCTTCAACGCGGGCGTTCTTGCAAAATTGTCCGAGCTTGGCCGACTGACAAAACCGGAGCTGGCCGCCTTGCCGCCGGAAATTCTGCAGCAGGCGATGAAGCATGGTGCGAGAGTGGCAGCGGTGACGGTTTCCCGGGCCGGCGCAAACCCGCCTTGGGCCGGGGAACTGTGAATACGAACTTTCCAGCCCCTTCTGTAGCCGTGAATGTTATCGCCGCCACAAGGGATTCAATCTATGGACCCGCCGCAAGGCAGCGGACTGCGTTAAACGGCCTTGCGGCCCTGTCCCGCGCCGGTCACCGGCCTGTATGGTTGGCGGCGCTTTCGCAAGTGACACAGGCAACTTTCCGAGCTCCCTCTCCGCAATCGAAATTGGCATTCCGTCTACCAACTGGGGCCTCCCTGCATTGAAACCGCCGGCGGGTATTAATCCGCCTGTTGCCGGGAGAAGATCACCGCGTCCTGCTGGCGAACCCAAATCCGCCCGGGGCCGCGCGGCTGCGGTTCGTCCACACTCAACCGGATCGTGACCCCGGCCACATGCACGTCCTGTTCGAAGTGATCGCCCAGATAGCTCTCGGCCCCGAACTCGACCATAACTTCTGATGCGTCCTCGCAGGCCTCATGGCGGATGAGATGCGGGCGCACGGCCAGAAGCTGCTTGCCGGAAACCAGCCCGCCTACTGGCGCCCGGCCCCGGATCGGCTGACCATCGGCCAAAGTCACGGTGCAGGCGCCCGGCTCTGTCACGGCGCTGCCGGTGACCTCCAGCAGGTTGGCGTTGCCGATAAAGCTGGCGGCAAAGGGGTGTTGCGGGTCGCGGTAGATGTCTTTGGGCGGGCCCAGCTGGATCACCTTGCCGCCGCGCATCACCACAATCCGGTCAGACATCGCCAGCGCTTCGTCCTGGTCGTGGGTCACGTAGATCGTAGTGAGCCCCAGTTCGCGCTGAATGTCCTTGAGCCACACCCGCGCCTGCTGGCGCAGCTGCGCATCGAGGTTCGACAGCGGCTCATCCAGCAGCAAAAGCGGCGGGCGGAAGACGATGGCACGCGCCAGTGCGACCCGCTGCTGCTGCCCGCCCGACAGCTCCCCGGGATACCGCTTGGCAAGGCCGCCAAGCTCCACCAGGTCCAGCGCCCCGGCCACACGTTTGTTGCGCTCCGCGGCGGGCACCTTGCGCAGCTTCAATGACATGGCAACGTTGTTTTCAACCGTCATATGCGGCCAGAGCGCATAGCTCTGAAACACCACGCCAAACCCGCGCGCTTCGGGGGGCAAATAGGTGCCAGTACCGGCATCCACCAGCACCCGGCCACCAAAGGTAATGCGCCCCCGCGTGGGCTGGTCCAACCCGGCAATCGAGGCCAGCGTAGTGGATTTGCCACAGCCCGAGGGGCCCAGAAGCGTCAGGAATTCACCCTCAGAAACGGTGAGGTTCAGCGAGTCGATGGCCAGCGCCGCGCCATAGCGGCGTGACACATCGGAGAGAACAAGTTCAGTCATAGATCTTAACCTTGAAGAGGAAGCGGGCGAGGAGCAGCAGCTTGGCGACCAGCACGATCTGGAAGGCGGCAAAGGCCGCAAGCACGCCCACATCGCCATTGGTCCAGAGCGACAGCATCGACACCCCCATGACCTCCAGCCCCGGTGCCATCAGGAAGATGGCGATGATGTAGGATTTCAGGTGGAACACAAAAAGCAGGATGAAACTGCCGAGCAGCGCCGGTTTCAGGAGCGGCAGCAACACAATACGCATCGCATCGCTCCAGTCCGCCCCAACCGTGCGTGCCGCCCGGTCCAGATCCCGCCCGATCTGCACAATGGCGGGCTGGATCACCCCCATCGCCAGCGGCAGGGTCGCCATCACATAGGCCACCACGATGATGCCGATATTCCCCCTGAGCCAGCCCATCGGCGGCAGGATCACGGCGGCATAGAACACGCCCAGACCGGTGATCATGCCGGGCACGATGCGCGGCGAATAGGCCAGCGCCTCCAGCGTGGCGGAGAAGCGAAAGTCGGATCGCTGGATCACCAGCGCCACCGCCACCGCAAGCACGGTGCCCAGCCCCGCCGACAGAAGCGCGATCTCCACCGTGTTCCAGATCGCGCGTATATTGGCCTCATCAGCGAACAGCTTATCAAAGTTGTTGAGCGTCAGCACTTTGGAGACAGGCACCAGCGGCGACAGGAAGGAGGTAAACGCACGCAGGATGATGCCCGCAATCGGCACCACTACTGTCGCCACCAATACCGTCGCGAACAGGATCGCCAGCGGCCAGCGCAGCTTGCCCAGTCCCAGCACCATCGGACGAGAGCCCTTGCCCTTCACGGTCTCGAAGCGGTGGCCATGGCGCAGCAGCATGCGTTGCAGCATCAGGGTCGAGCCCACCAGGGTCATCAGCAACAGAGAGGAAGCCGCAACCAGCCCGTGATTGGGGTTGGAGGCCGCGACGCCCTCGGCATAGAGGAAGGTCGAGAGGGTATCGATCCGGGCCGGACGCGCCAGAAACAGAGGGATAGACAGGGTCTCAACAGCGATCACAAGATTGAGCGCCGTTGAGGTGATGATCGAGGGGATCATCAGCGGCAGCGTCACCTTGCGCAGCACCTGCAGCGGCCCAGCGCCCGTGGTGCGTGCCGCGCTTTCCAGCGTCGAATCCACCGAACGTACCGCCCCATAGAGACAATAGAGATAGGCCAGCGGTGCCTGACTGATCCCGGCCACCACCGACATACCCGCGATGGAATAGAGGTTCCACGGGGCCTCGCCGGTGCTTTGCGCGATCATCTGGGTGACAAAACCCGAGGGGCCGTAAATGATCACCCAGCCCAGCGCAAAGATCAGATGCGACAGATAAAGCGGCCACATCAGTACATCGCCCATGACCTTGCGCCCCGGCATGTCAGTGCGCCCGATCAGCAGGGCGGCAGCGATGCCCAGCACCTCGGCGATGATGACGCTGAACAGTGCAAACAGCCCGGTGGTCAGCGCAATGCGGCCAATGCGTTCCGACTGGAAGATTTGCGCGATATTGCCAAAGGTGAACTGCCAGTCATCCGCATAAAGCGGGCGATCAACGACCACCTGCAACAGAATGGGCAACGCGGGCGCCAGCATCAGCGACGCCGTGACCAGAAAAATCAGCCACTGGATAAGCCGCGCCCGGTCAAACGGCGGCGAGGTTGCCGTGCCGTGGTGGGGGGCGGTCCTGGATAGGAATGCCATCGGGAAGGGGGCCTTTCAAACGGGGCCGGTTGCGCAGGCGCACACCAGCCCCCGGAGATATTACATATTGAACGCTTCGCCCCAGCGGGCGTTAAACTCTTTGAAGCCTGCGATCATGCCAGGGTCATAGTCGATCAGGATGAGGTTCTCTTCACCGCCAATAGCCTCGATCACGTCATCCAGTGCGTACGCATCCGCGGCCTCTGGCGTGACGCCCGGGCGGTAAGCGGTAAGGCTGCCTGCGCTGACGGCCTGCTGGCCCGGCTCGGAAAGAACGAAATCCAGAAACACCCGTGCAGCCGCCGCATTCGGTGCACTCTGGGTGATACCCATGCCACGCAGAAACACCGGGGTGCCGTCAGAGGGGAAGGTCCAGCCCAGAACAGCCTCCAGCCCGTCTTTCATCTTGCCAAAGACCACCGGCCCCGAGACAAAGAACGAAGACGACAGCTCGCCCGTCAGCGTGCGCTCGATCATGCCACCTGCCCCGCCGCCCGGACGGGTCAGCGGCCCGGCAGAGGCAAACCAGTTCCATGCAGCGTCGCCATGATGCTGGGTGAAGGCATAGCCGATGGAGCCACCAAAGGCATAACGCCCGTCATAGGTGCCCACCTTGCCCTTGAAGAGCGAAGGATGCGCGGTGATATTGGCGAAATACGCCTCCATCGAGCTGGCTTGCAGCTCCTCGGGCACGGTGATCTTGTTGTAGATCGTCACCATCGGATCGGCAGAAAACGTAAAAAGGCCAGGTTTGGGATAGGACCATTCCGGCAGGTTCGCCCGCTCGGGCGAGGCGTAGTCGGCGATTATGCCATCCTCAACAGCACGGATCCAATCGGGGATAGAATTGGCGATGATAAGGTCCGCACTTTCAACCCCGGTGCCCACCTCCGCCTCATAGCGCGAGAAAGCCTCCGACGGACCCATCTCGATCGATTCCACGGTGATATTGGGATAGGCTTCGCCAAAGGCCTCCACTACGGGACCGAGGTTGGTGTTGGAAAGATTGGTGTAGATCAGCAAAGAGCCCTCAGTCCCGGCTGCGCTGATCAGTTCTGCATAGCCAGCCGGGTAACCCTCGGGAATGGCCTGCGCCTGCGCTACGCCTGCGGCTAACAGGGCTGCCGTTCCGGTGATCCAGAAACCTGTCATCTGTGTCTCCTGTCGGATGTTGAAAGAGTGCTTGCTTCTTTTTTGGTCAACCAGTCGCGCAGGATCGCTGCGGCGGCCTCAATGCAGGGGGCAAGCTTATGCCCCACACCGGGAAGTTCTGCGTAAGTGACGGGCGCGCCGTGGGCGCTGAGGCTCCGGTGCAGAGCGCGGGCCTTGTCGATGCGGGTTTCCCCGGCCAAGCCTGCGTCCCTCGCGCCGAATTTCGTCCCAACCGCGCGCGAGACCATGCCTGCGGCGCGATCTTGGGCCCCGACAAGAATTGCTGTACGCAATGTCATCAGCGCTTCGAAACCAGGTTCGGCGCCCACCGCTTGGGCAGCCCCCCGGAGGCCCGGCCACCAATCCACATCCTCGCGCAGGAGCGTCACCCCACCGGGGGCTGCAAGGATCAACCCATCCAGCTGCGCCGCTCGAAACAGCGCATAACGCTGCGCAAACTGCGCCCCGCCCGAAAAGCCGAACAGCCAGATCTGGCGCGGCGCGGCGCCCAACCGCGTCAGCGCCTCCGCAAGGATAAGGTCCATCAGCGTCAGGTAGTCCGCACCACCCGCGGTCAGGAATTTGTAATCATCGCCGGTGTTTTCCCCGTCAATCTCGGCTGGAAACAGCGGTGCAAGGACAGATACCTGCCCCTCAAGCCCCAGCCCCGCCATCAGGCAACGAATATTGCGGTCACTGCCATGCGCTGCGATCAGCAAGGGCGCACCCGGTGTGACTGCGCGCTGCAAGGCATAGCGCCACGGGGCATCCGTCAATTGATAGACCGGCAGGCCCGCCAATGGGTCAGGTTTGGCGTGACACGCCTCAGAGCGGCTCGTTGTCATGCGGGACCTCTTGGATGGGAAACTACACTGCACCTGCGCGCATGCCGCAGGTGGCTGGCGGAGGTGTCGCGGGGCACTGCGGGCAGGCCCATTTTACACCTCATGGGTCACCTCGCCGATCTCGCGGGTCTGTGCAAGCACCGGCAGTCGGCGGCGGGTTTCGGTGACCTGTGCCGGGTCGATATCGGCCAAAATCACGCCGGGTTCATCACCTGCTGCGGCCAGCACCTCTCCCATGGGCGAGATGATCCGCGATTGACCATGGGTGCGCAGCCCGTCACGGGTGCCAGATTGCGCAGCTGCCACCACATAAGATCCGGTCTCGATCGCGCGCGCTTTCAACAGCGGCTCCCAATGCAAGGGGCCGGTGATTGGCGAGAACGACGCCGGGATCATCAGCACCGAAGCGCCCGCGCTGGCCAGCGCCCGGAAGAGATAGGAAAACCGCAGATCATAGCAGATCGACAGGCCCAGCTTCAGCCCGTCCGCCTCGCAGGTGATGGCACCGCGCTGCCCCGGTGCCACCGCGCGGCTCTCGATGAAATCGCCCGCCCCGCCCAGCGCAACGTCGAATGTGTGCAGCTTGTCATAGCGCGCCGTGATCGCCCCTGCGGGCGAAATCATATGGCCGCGATTCCAGATGCGGCTGCCCTCTTCAGCGCGCAGCAACAACGATCCGGTGTGGAGCCAGACACCCAGCTCCTGCGCCAGCGTCTGACAGAGCGCAAGCGTGCTGTCCTCAGCTTCTGGGAGGCAGCGCGCGGGATACGCCATCTGGTCGCGCAGCAGGATATTGGCGGCCTCCGGCAGGCTGATCACGCGCGCGCCCTGCCCTGCGGCCTCGCGCACAAGTGCCTCAATCGCGGCATTGTTCGCGGCGACATCCGCTGTCGAGCACATCTGAACTGCGGCAAAACGGGTCATTTTGTGCTCCGATCCAAGAAAGAAGACACCACCTGCATACAGAGCTCATGCTCCTCCACATGCGGCATGTGGCTGGATTGGCCGAGGATCAGCCATTGCGCGCCAGGAATGCGGGTGGAATAAGCTTCGGCGGCGCGCGGCGTGGCCTCGTCAAAGCGTCCGGTTAGAACCAGCGTCGGCACATCAATGAGATGCAGCCGGTCCTCGATGGTCCAATCCTTCAGCGAACCGATGACGTGGAATTCCGTCGGGCCATTCATGGTACGATAGACGGTGGGATCAGCGGCCACCGCATCAAAGGTTGCCACCACCTCTGGCGGCCAAGGATCAAGACGGCAGACATGGTTGCGATAGAACACATCGCTGGCGGCCACATAGTCGGGATGGTCGAAATCGCCCGCCTCTTCATGCTTGAGCAAGGTCTCATGCACACCGCCCGGCAGCGCACGGCGCAGGCGCAGCGCCTCTTCGGCCCAAGTGGGAAAGGAACTGGGTGAATTTGCGATCACCAGCGCTTTCAGCCCCACAGGACGGCGCACCGCATGTTCCGCCGCCAGCATGCCGCCCCAGCTTTGCCCCAGCAGGCAATAGCCATCGGCTATGCCCAGATGCGCCAGCAATGTGTCGAGTTCGTCGAGGAACAGATCTACGGTCCAGAACTCAGCCGGGGCCTCCGGCAGATGGGTTGAGCGCCCGTTGCCCAGCTGGTCGTAGTGGATCACCGCGCGGCCTGTGGCGGCGATGGTCTTATAGGCATCGACATAATCATGCGTGCAGCCCGGACCGCCATGCGCCACCACCAGCGGCAGTGCTGCACTGTCCAGATCACCAGTCACCCGGTACCAGGTCTGGTGCTCACCAAAGGCGCAATAGCCCTCATGGGCCTTCGGGGTATCGTACATGGCGCGGCTCCTTGAATTGGCCCCGGCGCTGAGGGGCGGTGCGATATTCAGGTAAAACTGCCGCAGCCTGCCACCCGCCAACAAGCTGCAAGATATTGCAGGATGCCGCCCGTCCCGCCGCGCGTTCCCCTCGCGCAAAACCAGAGAAGCACCATGAAACCCCTGCGCCAAAACTTTCTGAGCGGAAGCCGCCTGCCCGGCGCCTTTTAGTTCCTTGCCACCCCCGACGTCGATAAGGTGATGGCGCAGACGGGCTCTCCCCTGCTGATCGTCGACCGCGAACATGCGGCCGCCGGGGTGGGCGCTGCCCTGCATGAGCTGCACGCCATTCGCACCACTTCGGACGCCTTTGAGATTGCCTGGGCCCGTGATGGCTCCGCCGGGGCGATCAGGCAGCTTCTGGATGCCGGGTTTGACGGCATCATGGTGGCCGATGTGCAATCGGGTGCGGAGGCCCGCGCCATTGCCAGGGCCGTGCGTTATGGACCTGTGGGTTGTCGCGGGCCGCAGTTCACCGTCTCGCGTGCTGCCCGCTAGGGGGCCGACAGCTATCAGCCGCGCAGGGCCAGCGACTCGCTGCTTGTCGCCGTCATGATCGAAAGCCGCGCAGGGTTGGAGGCCATCCCCGAAATCGCAGCGGTGGAGGGCATCGACCTGCTGTTCCTCGGCCCGCTGAACCTGACCAGCCCCTATGGCATATCCGGTGATCTCGCCTCGCCCGAATTGGCGCAAGCTCTGCGTGACGCCGCCGCGCGTGCGGTTCAGTCGATCCAGCCCTGACGGGTGGCGATCGCAACCGCATGGCTGCGATTGCGCGCCCCGAGTTTGGACGCCGCAGCCTGCAGATGTTTGACCACCATGCTCTCGGATCGATCCAGTTCATGCGCGATCTGTTTCGCGGACAGTCCCGCTGCTGTGTGGCTCAGGCATTCGGCCTCGCGCAGGGTGAGCGGCCCGCGCGCCAGCCGCAGTTCTGATGAGATCCGATCCTGCAGCTGAAACGCCTGCAGCGCAAAGCGCGCGAGCATATCCATATCTGCACGCCCCTCGACAAAGGCGGACAGCGTCGCAAATCCCCGCCCCGGCAGATGCAGTGGCACGGTCATCCCCCGCCCCAGCATCCAGTCCAGCAGCCGCTCACGCACCTCGCGCACCCCGCCAAGGCCCAAATCCTCACGAATGACCGAGCACTCCTCGGCGTGATAGCTCCAGACGAAGGGGTTCAGAATCTGCGAGGCACGCCGCTGCACCGGATCAGCGCGATAGAGCAACCGGCCACACCAATCGTCCACCAGCAACGCCCCTGCACCGCGCGCCTCGACAATTTCGGGCAGCGCAAAACGGGCCGGGTCATGGGAAAAGGGTACCGGGGAATAGTCATAGACCAATCCCTGTACATGCGGGCCAAGGTCTGCATAGACCTCATCCACCAGATCCGCGACGGCGCCCATCCCGCTCAGCCCGCCTGCGCTGTCAGCCGCGCGACCATTTCGCTCGCACCAGATAGATCGCCAATCCGCTCGCCGCGCGCGACGCCCGCGATGGTCGTGTCGGTGAGCGCTTGCAGCGTCTCAGCCTGCGCCAGAACCTCGGGCAATTCCACCGCGTGGATCGACACCACGCCGAGCCCATCGGCAAGGATCGCATCCCCCGCGAGCACCGGCACACCACCAGCGCAGACCGGACGGTTCAACGCCCCGCCCTGCCCCGTCAGCCGCGTGGTCTGCGCCGAGGCCCCGCGACTAAAGATGGGCAAGCCCAGCGCCGCCAACTCGGCCGTGTCGGTATGGCAGCCATCGATCACCACCGCAGCCGCGCCGGAATTGCGGATCGCCATGGCGACCCCACCACCCAGACAGGCCGCCTTGTGCTCACCGCAGCGGTCGATGACCAGAACATCCCCCTGCCGCAGCAGCCCTGCCGCATGGTGCAACAAGGTCGAGTCAAACCCCGGCAGTGTCAGCGTCACTGCCGTCCCCACCACGCGCGGCGTGGCAGCAACCGGACGGATCGCCGGGTCCAGCATGCCGCGATAGAGGAAATGCCCCAGCAGCACCGTCTCAAAGGCCTGAAGGCGCGCAAGGCTCTGTTTTGCAATCGCCTGCGGCATAGGGTCGAGGATATAAGCCATCTCAGCTCCAGTTCGTTTTCTTTATCAAATACAAGCTGGCATGGCTGGTTCCACTTGAATTGATGGATCAAGCCGATAGAATTTTTCTATCGCCTGGGAGGCAACATGCAGATTCACAGCCTTCGGACCTTTTATTGGGTCACCCGCCTCAACAGCTTTCGCAGAACCGCCGAAGCGCTCAATATTTCCCAACCCACGGTGTCGTCGCGCATCCGGGGGCTGGAACAGGAGCTGGGAGTGACACTGCTGAGCCGCGACCAGAATCTCGCGCTCACCGAACAAGGCGAAGAGCTGTTGGAATATGCCCGCACCGTCCTGCGCCTGACCGACGATCTGTCGTTTCAGCGCAGCGCAGATGCCAGCGCCAGCCGCCTGCGCCTGGGCGCAAACGGTCCCGTCGCCGCCACATGGCTGATGCCACTGGTGGAACGGATAGAACGCAAGTTCCCCAATCTGCGCGTCGAGATCGAAGTCAACCAAAGCGCGACCCTGCTACGCCACATGTGCTCCGGCCAGCTCGACATCGCCTTCGCCTCAAGCGAGAACCAGAGCTCGGATTTGCGCAGTGCCAAACTGGGGAGTTTCGAGATGGTCTGGACTGCGGCACCAGGTCTCTGTGTTGGGAGGTTGAGCGACGATGACCTCGGCCGGTCGCCTATTATCGGGTACAATTGGGACTCTCCCATGCACAGCTCCACCCACAAACCCGCCTTCGGCCTTGGCAGGCATCGCCGCTTTACCCAGAGTGACAGTCTGTTCATGATGATCCGCATGGCGGTTGAAGGCGCGGGGCTGGCACTGGTTCCAAAGGCAGCCGTGCGCCGTGAGCTGGACAGCCGTCAACTCGTCATCGTGGACCTGGACACGAGGCCGGAATCGCTCTCGGTTTCCATCCTCCGTCAACGCACCAGTGCCAGCACGCTTGTGAAAACCACCGTTAGATACGCCCACGAAGCGATGGCGGAATACAGCGCCCCGACCGAGCAATGAAGGCGCTGTGATCACCTGCAAGATCTTGCAGGTTCAACGAAGCAGATCCTCATGCCATGCTTCCTGGCAGAAAATGGGAGAGGAAAATCATGACAAAGACATTGCAGCAATCCTGCACTCATCGGTCTGATCACCGACCTTTCGTCGCCGCCAATCGGCGGGCCTGCGCCTAACACACAACGCTTTATCGCGTCTGCGACAACGACGCGGCGTCTGATCCAGGACATTTGCCATCCTGCTGTCCGGCCGCCGTCAGGCAACACGGGGTCAGCATTCCTGCGGCGTGACCGACGCACCGGACACGGCGGACGTTTGCGCACCGAAAACGCCCACGCCCACCACCATTTCGCGCCTGGCCAGCCCAGCCCTGTCTTTTCCACCAACAAGGACATGACCATGATCAAGAAAATAGAAGCATTTCTTTTCTCTGCGATGATCCTCACAATGGCCGCCTCCGCACAGGCCGAAACAACCTGGCGCATGGCGACAAAGATGCCGGCGGACAGTCCCGAAGGGCAGGTCTTCGGGAAATTTGCAGAGTTGACGGAAGAATATACCGATGGCGCGTTGAAAATCGCCATCTACCCAAATGAGCAGCTCGGCAAGGAAAACGCCGTACTGGAACAGCTTCAGGCAAACATCATTCAAGTCTACGCCGAAAGTTACGGCTATATGAAGAAATGGGAACCGGCTTTGGACTGGACGTCCCCTTCCTTCGTGTTCGACGACTATGACCACTGGGTCCGCTTTATGGGGACTGATCTTGTGCAGGGCTGGTTCGACAATGCCGCCGAACAGGCCGGTGTCCGTATGCTGGGGGATCCGACGCGCATTTTGCGTGGGCCTTTCCTGGTGACCGTATCAAACGTGCCGATCGAAACCGCGGCAACCTACCAGGGCCTGAAGCTTCGGATGCACGAGAGCACCCGCGCCATCGACGCCTGGACCGCCCTCGGCGCTGAGGTCATCACTTTGCCCTGGACCGAAGTGTATCAGTCAATTTCCAAGGGCATCGTGCAGGCCGTCAACTCACCGATAGCCCTGGTTGAAGCGATGCGTTTCAACGAAGTGGCACCACATGTCACCCGCATTGATGAATTCTGGCAGTCCATCGGCTTCATGGTCAACGCACAGGCGCTTGAGGCGCTGGACGACGCCACCCGCACTGGGCTGCTAAAGGCCTATGAGGAAGCTGGTGCGTTCTCCCAGACCGCGATGTTCCAAGTGGCCGAAGACAGCATCACCCGCATGAAAGAACAAGGCGTGACCTACTCAGTGCTCGACACCACACCGTTGATCGAAACCATGGCGGACTACTACCGGGAACAGGACGCCGCAGGAAAACTGCCCGCAGGTCTGCTGGATGCAATTGCAGAAACCCGTACCAGCGCCCAATGAGACAGGTTATACAATCTTCTGAGAGCCCCCAGCAGCAGGTTCTCAAACGTCTCGACCGGCTGAACTGGTCCTTGGGAGGGGCCTTTCTCTGGCTGTCTAACCTCTGTCTTCTGGCGATGCTTGGCCTGACCGCCGCCACCATCATGCTGCGACCTATGGGGCTCGCTCCCTATTGGATGTGGCCTTGGACAATGGTCTTTTTCATCTGGCTCAGTTTCTTTGGCTTTTTTGCGCTCTATGCCCGCCTCAAGGACGTTCGCATAACCTTCCTGGCGCAACACATGGGCCGCAAAGGCATGGCCGTGACACGCATCATTTCCGATTTCGCGGCGCTCTTTCTGGTCGGTATGCTCCTGATGCAGCTGCCCGCCGTGCTGGCCACCTCCACCGGTGTCTATGATGGGGCCATCTTGCCTTCGGGGCACGAATTACCCCGCCTGGCCCTGTCGATCCCATTGTTCTTGTCCGCTGCACTGATTGCGGTCACCTCAGCGGTCGATCTTGCCAAAATGGGGCTTGGCCTGCCTGAGAACACCGCTTCCCCCCATCTGGAGACCTGAAAATGGCGTGGATTCTCTTTGGATCTTTCATTGCTCTGATCTTGCTCCGTGTCCCGATCTCAATTTCAATCGGCACGGCGACGCTTCTGACCTTCCTCTTCTCCGATTTCTCCAGCGCCCTGCAAATCATCCCTCAACAAATGCTGGAAGGCGTAAACAAAGCATCGTTGACTGCGGTGCCCTTCTTCATCATGGCCGGAAACCTGATGAATGCGACCGGCGTCACCGAGCGGATCTTCAACTTTGCAAATGCGCTCGTGGGACATCTGAAGGCAGGGCTCGCACAGGTGAATATTTTGTCTTCCATGATCTTCGCCGGCATCTCGGGAGCAGCAGTGGCCGATTGCGCAGGATTGGGCGCAATTGAGATCAAGGCGATGCGCGAACGGGGGTACAAACCGGATTTCGCCGCTGCGATCACGGTTGCTTCTTCGGTTGTCGGGCCGTTGATTCCGCCTTCCATCGGCCTTGTCCTCTATGCCTTTCTCGCACAGCAATCCATCGAACGGATGTTTCTGGCCGGGTTGATACCAGGCCTGCTCGTGGGGGTGTCGCTGATGCTGTATGTCCGCCTTCGCGCGGAAACGCAGGCGTTTCCGACCCAGCCCGCGGCCTCTGTGCAGGAAGTCATCGCCACCGCAAAACACGGTGTTCTGGCGCTGGTTGCCCCGGCAATCATCCTTGGGTCGATCATGTTTGGCCTGGTCACCGCAACCGAAGCCGGTGTGCTGGCCTGCCTCTACTGCGCGGCGATTGGTTTGTGGTACCGCGAACTGACCTGGCAAAAATTCTTTGACGCACTGTCAGATACGGCGATGATGACTGCTGTCATCATGATCATCATCTCTTTTTCCATCGCGATGGGCTGGCTTCTGGCCATTGACCAGACACCGCAAAAGCTGGCCAGCGCGGTCTTTTCGCTGACCCAGAACAAGCACATTTTCCTGGCGCTCTTGCTGCTGTTTGTGATCGTCATCGGCTGCGTGGTTGAAGGCGTGCCAGCCATGCTGATCCTCGTGCCGACCCTTTTGCCGCTGATTGATGCCTTTGGCATTGATCGTGTGCATTTCGGCATCATCATCCAGCTTGGACTGTTGATTGGCATTGCAACGCCACCAATGGGGATTGGTCTGTACATCGTCTCCGAGGTAGGCCGTGTCCGCTTCGAACAGGTCACGCTGGCGATTTTGCCCATGCTGCTGCCGCTCATTGCGGTTCTGCTGCTGCTGACCTATGTGCCGCAGACCGTCACTTTTCTGCCTGACCTCGTGCTTGGCTCACAATGAGTTCAGAAACTGCGCCGGTTAAGTGTTCAGTCCCGGCGTCTGGTGGATCGGATTTATGATGAAACGATCTGGCTCGGCTGTCCAGATTTTGCAGCAGTGTTCACAAGGCGTGAGGCCGCTGAGGCTTTTGAGCCTGCGGGCAAAGTTGTAAGCTGCGGTAAAGTTGCCGGTAAGCGGCGCCTGATCTCACCCAGTGCGGGACAGAGCCGCCTTTTGCTCTTGCCGCTATTGCTGACGCAGAAAACTCCCGCGCCCGCAATGCGAGACTTTCGGCAGCGCGGCGAACTTCCCGTTTGCAGTCATTCGAATTTGCGGAAAGACGCGAGAGTGCAGGCGGAAAATCGGCTTCTAGCAGTTCCGGATTCGCACTGTTGCCTGTATGGACACTGTCCCCTTAGTTCGTGCAACTATTGCGGATCGCCGGTTTGGAACCGCATTGCGGCATTGAGGGACCATCAATTGAGGAAATACCAGCTGCCAGCGCTGTCACAGCTTCACACATTTGAAGCTGTTTCCCGGCGGATGAGTTTCACTGCCGCCGCTGACGAGCTCTGCCTGACGCAAAGCGCCGTGAGCCGGCAGATCAAGTCTCTTGAGGAGGATTTGCGCCGGCCGCTTTTCCGGCGGCAGCACCGTGCAATCGAGTTGACACCCGACGGGCAGCTGCTGTTTGAGGCAGTGACGCGCGGGCTGGATGAGATCGCTCTATGTGTAAACAGCCTGCGGACAGAAGGAGAGACACCACAGATCACTGTCGCAGCATCGGTGGCCTTCTCTTACTACTGGCTGATGCCGCGGCTGGAGCGCTTTGCCGAACGCTGCCCCGACGTGGACCTGCGGGTTCTGGCGACAGACCAGAAGGTGGATCTAAGCAACGGCGACGCGGATATCGCGGTGCTTTACGGCGATGGAAACTGGGAGGGTGTCGAGGTCCGGCGGCTGTTCGGCGAGCGCGTTTATCCCGTGTGCAGTCCCGGCTATCTGCACAGCCATCCGGAGCTGCGCCGCCCCAGCGATCTGCTGGATCAGACACTTTTGCATCTGGACGGCGGCGGCACGATCTGGGGCGCGGTTGACTGGCAGGTATGGCTGGCGCAGCAAGGCGTCACCGGGCAACCGGTGCGGCGGGGCATCCGCCTGAACAGTTATCCGATGGTTCTGCAAGGGGCCGAGGCCGGGCGGGGTGTTGCCCTAGGTTGGAGCTATATCACGGACGAAATGCTGAAAAGCGGACAACTGGTCTGCCCATTGGGTTTACCGTTGGAGACCCGGAACAGCTATTACATCGGCGCATTGCAAGACAAGATGGCGCAGCCGGAGATTACCGACTTCCTGCAATGGATGTTAGAAGAATGCGACCCTGGAGAAGACTTCGCATGATCTGTGGGAATGCCTTGCATTCAATATGATCGTTTGTGCGGGCCGCCGATTCGCAGCTTACTGGACCTCAGAAAACGCCACGAGGTCGCTCATGCCCGCAACCGCTATTCGAAAACCGAACCGCCGAGGCCGTACCAAGCCCGCAGCCGCCCCGGCGGCATCCCCGATCAGCCCGGGAATGACTGGCGGGCGGTACCAGCCCCTCTGCCAGTCAGAGATGGAGCGTATTCATGAGCTGGTGCTGCGGCTTCTGGCGGATCTTGGTCTCAGCCAGGTCACCCCCAGCCTTGAGGCGCGCGCTGTCGCGGCGGGCTGCTGGGTGGATGAGACCGGCCGCCTGCGTTTTCCGCGCGCACTCGTCGAAGATGTGATCGCCCGCACAAGGCGCAAGTTCACCCTGCACGGCATCGACCCGGCGCATGACATCGAAGTCGGCGGCAAGCGCGTGCATGCGGGCACCGGTGGCGCGGCGCCAACGATTATGGATTTCCACAGCGGCAAGTACCGCGAAAGCAGCGTCGCCGATCTCTATGATATCGCGCGGTTGGTGGACCGGATGGACAATATCCACTGGTATCATCGCTCGGTCGTGGCGCGGGATACGAAAACGATCCTCGATCTGGATATCAACACCACCTATGCCTGCCTTTCGGGCACCGCCAAATCCATCGCCGTCAGCTACACCGATAGCGCCAGTATCCGCGCAGTGATGCCGATGCTGGACGCGGTGGCGGGCGGCGAGGGCAAGTTCCGCGAGCGCCCCTTCTGCACTGCTGTCTGTTGCCACGTGGTGCCGCCGATGCGCTTTGCGACCGAAAGCTGCGACGCGCTGGAGGCGGCGGTGGAGGCGGGAATGCCGATCCTGCTCGTGGCGGCAGGCCAGGCCGGGGCGACCGCACCTGCCGCCTTGGCCGGGGCCGTGGCGCAGGCCTGCGCCGAGGTTCTGGCCGGATTGGTTCTGTGCAACATCATCGACCCGAACTGCCGGGGCATCTTTGCCACCTGGCCCTTCGTCAGCGACCTTCGCACCGGCGCGATGTCGGGCGGGTCGGGCGAGCAGGCGCTGCTGTCTGCCGCCTGCGCGCAGATGGCCGGTTTCTACGACCTGCCGAATTCGGTCCCTGCGGGCATGACCGACAGCAAGCTGCCGGATATGCAGGCAGGCGGAGAGAAGGGTTACACAATTTCGCTCGCGGCCCATGCCGGGGCATCGATGATACACGAATGCGCGGGCATGCATGGCAGCCTGATGGGCACAAGTTTTGAGAGCTACGTGCTGGACAATGATCTGATCGGCGCCATCCTGCGCACGGTCAAGGGCGTCGATGTTAGCGAGGACGCGCTAAGTTTCGACGTGATCCGCGACGTTGTGCTGGGCGAAGGCCATTACCTTGGCCACCCGCAGACCTTCAATCGGATGAAGACTGACTACCTTTATCCGGAGATCGCAAACCGGCGCAGCATTAGCGAGTGGGAGGAGGCCGGCGCCCGCGACGCCCGCGAGGTGGCGCGGGACAAGGTGCAAAAGATCCTGGCGGAACATTACCCCCGTCACATTTCTGAGCAACTGGACCGCCAGCTGCGCGACAACTTCAATATCATTCTGCCCCAGGACCGGATGTTCGGCGGCAACGGCGTTTGGTGAGCCAAGCAGGAAAGGAACAGTGATGCAGTCTCATGCAAAGGTGGTGATCGTCGGTGGCGGCATGATGGGGGTGGGCCTCGCCTATCACCTGGCCGAAGAGGGCTGGAAAGACGTGGTGCTGGTCGAGAAGGGTGAGTTGACCTCCGGCTCGACCTGGCACGCGGCAGGCCAGTGCCCAAGCTTCATCGGCAATTACAACATGGCCAAGATCCACCACTACTCCAACACGCTCTACCCGCGTCTGGAGGAGATCACCGGCCAGCCCGCCGGCTGGCATGGCTGCGGCGGTATCCGGCTGGCCACCACGCAGGAAGAGGTGGATTGGTTCAACTATGTCGCCGGGTTTTCGGCCAATGTCGGGTTCCACATGGAAGTCATTGACCCCGACCAGATCAAGGAGCTGAACCCCTGGCTGGAGACCGGCGGCATTCTGGCCGGGGCCTGGACCAATATGGACGGCCATGTGGATCCGTCGAGCGCCTGCAACGCCATGGCTGCAGGGGTGCGGCAGATGGGGGGCACGATCATCCGCCGCAACCGGGTGATGGATATCAAACAGTTTCAGTCGGGTGAATGGGAAGTGGTGACCGAACAAGGCAACATCACCTGTGAACATGTGGTCAATGCCGGGGGCTGCTACGCCCGTGAGGTCGGGCTGTGGGTCGGGCTGGATACGCCGATCACCAATATGGAGCACCATTACCTGGTCACCGAAGCGCTGGACGAGTTCAAGACCTGGGAAGGCGAATTGCCGGTGATGCGCGACCCGGCCACCGCCGGATATTACCGTCAGGAGCAGAAATCGGGCCTCGTCGGCATCTACGAACACTTTGGAGCCAAGGAGGCCTGGGATCATCGCGGCGGCTTCCCGGAATGGGGCAGCGAAAACGAACTGTTCGAAGGCGATATCGACCGGATCGCGCCATGGCTGGAACAGGCCTTCGAGCGCATGCCGATCTTTGCCGAGGCCGGGATCAAGCGCATCATCAACGGCGCAATTCCGCACACGCCTGATGGCAATCCGCTGGCCGGGCCCGCGCCTGGGCTGCGCAATTTCTGGCAATGTTGCGGCTCGTCCATCGGCATCGCGCAAGGCGCGGGCGTCGGCAAGTACCTGGCGCAATGGATGGTCCACGGCGATAGCGAGATCAACATGGCCTGCGTCGATCCGCGCCGCTTCGGCGGCTTCGCCGATCAGGCCTATACCCGCGCCAAGAGTTTTGAGGACTATCACGAGATGTTCGTGACCCCCCTGCCGGGGCGTGAAGCCGCCGCTGGGCGCGATGTGCGCGCGACACCGCTCTATGAGCCGCTCAAGGCCAAGGGCGCGGTCTATTCTCAGGTCTTCGGCTGGGAACGTCCAAAGTATTTCGCGCCCGAGGGCTTTGTCGAAGACCTGCAATTCCGGCGCAACAATACCTTCGGCATCGTGGCCGAGGAATGCCGTGCGGTCCGCGAGCGCGTGGGCATCTGCGATCTGTCAAGTTTTGCCAAGTTCGACGTGACCGGGCCGGGAGCAGAAGCGCTTTTGGACCAGTTGACCGCCAATAAGCTGCCGAAGAAACAGGGCGGTATCACCCTGACCCATGTCCTGTCCGGCAATGGCCGGATCGTCGGTGAATGGACGATTACCCGTCTGGCCGATGACCGCTTCTATGTGCTGACTGGCGCAGGGGCCGAATTGCAAGCGCTCGACCATCTCAGCGTTGCAGGAAACGGCGTGACTGTGACCAATGTGACCGATGAGTTTGGCATCCTGGTTGTGGCCGGCCCCAAGGCGCGCGACGTGTTGCAGCCCCTGACCAAGACGGACCTTTCCACGCCCTCCTTCCGTTGGCTGTCAGGGCAGGAGATTACCATTGCGGGCGTCGCCCTGCGCGCCCTGCGCGTGAACTATGTGGGCGAGCTGGGCTGGGAATTGCACGCCCCGATGACCCAGCTGGCGGAACTCTACTCTGCCATCTGGGAGGCCGGCGAACCCCACGGCATTTCCGATTTCGGCGTCCATACGGTGAACAGTCTGCGCATGGAGAAAGCCTATCACGGCATGAACACGGAACTGACCAACGAAATCACCCTGATCGAGGCCGACAGCTCCCGCTTCTACGCCCCGGACAAAGGCGACTTTCAGGGGCGCGCGGCGACTGAATCGCTCCGCCAGAAGGGCATCGCCACCAAATTGGTCTATGGCGCGGCCGCGGCAACCGATTGCGACATCTACGGCGGCGAGCCGGTGATGCAAGGAGACAGGGTGGTGGGTGTCTGCACGTCGGGCGGCTACGGTCATGCCACAGGCAAGAGTCTCGGCTTTGCCTATGTCGATCCCGAGGTTGCCGACAAGCTGGAGGTGGTTATCCTGGGCGAGCGCAAGGCCTTTACCTTGCTGGACGCCCCGGTTTGGGACCCCACCAATGAACGCCAGAAGGCATGAGCCGACGCCGTTCCCGGAAAAGGAGCATGAGGTGAAATAACTGCGCGCTGTCCCGTTCTGCCTGTTTGGGAGTGATCTGGGGCAGCGCCTTTATCAATATGAAATGCGCGGCGGCGCTGATCTCGCCGCTTCTACTCCTATATTAATGAACCGGGCTTAAGCGCCACAAAGTTACTCACGGCTGCTTAGGTTCGGACTTCCGCTGTTGGTTGTGATTTCAACATCCGGCAAGAAGGGCTCGAGCACTAGGCCCAGGACCCATTGATTTCCCACTGTCAGCGTGATTCACGGTTCAAAAACGAGCGGTGAATATGTCTGATCTGTTCTGGCTGAGCGATGCGCAACCCATTGCGTTTGGAGCCTTTCTTTCCCAAACCTCATGGCAAGCCGCGTGTCGATGACCGCCACGTGTTGAGCGGGATTATATTCTTCAATCGCAATGGGTTGCGATGGCGCGACGCTCCTGCTGAATACGGTCCCCACAAGACGTTGTATAATCGGTGGAAGCGGTGGAGCGACAAGGGCATCTTCGCGCAGTTGATGGCCGGAATGGCTGCCGGGCATGGCGAAGAGAAGACCGTGATGATCGACGCGACCTACCTCAAGGCCCGCCGGACAGCGACCAGCATGGGCGTGAAAAAGGGGGGCGCGGCTGCCTGATCGGCCGGAGTTTGAAGGATCAGGATTTGATTCGGGGGATCAAATGCCTCGAAAACGAGCGGCATGAACACGAAGCTGCACGCGATCTGCGACAGCCAGGGCCGACCACTCAGCTTGTTCGTCACTGCCGGGCAGGTCAGCGACAGCATCGGGGGGCGGGCGTTGTTGAGCAGCCTGCCGGATGCCGGCTGGCTGCCCGGAGGCCGTGGTTCTGACGCGCTGGCTGGGCGATCTGGACGGCAGTAGTGCCGCGATAGGCCTAGAAGCTGGGCCACTGTTGCAATGGCTGCACCGGGGGCTGACCGAAGCTGGCCTTGATGCTGTGCTGATGGAAACGTGCCAGGTGAAAGGAGCGCTGAACGCCATGCCGATCCGGCGCGCTTCTCCTCTTCGAAGAGAGTTGGTCCAGGGGCCGGTCTGACGCCTGCGCGCAATCAATCCGGCGAAAGTGATATATCAGGCGGCACCACCATGGCGGGGGATGCCAATCTCAGGCGGCGCTGTGCCAGGCCGCAACGGTCATAAGGAACCGGGCAGATCGACATGGCTGAGAACATGGGGAGCCCAGCTCGCACAGCGCCGTGGACGCAAGTGCGCGATGGTTGACTTGGCTCGCCGTATTGCGGTGATACTCCATCGGATCCGGGCCGATGGCGCAGTATTCCTGCTTAAAACCGCTTGACTGGTACGTCCCCGTTAACGGACTCCTGACCCTAGGAAACGCACTCCCACTACGAGATGGGTATGATCTCGCAGGCAAGCCCCACCCCTGAAAGGTGGGACCGGGACACTGTTAACACTGAGCGGCAAGTTTGGGCTGGCTAGAACCGACCACAGTCGCTGGTGCTGGCTTCGCAGTTCTGTGCCGTCGCAAAACGGCAGTGAGACCATGTTGCCTGATGCTGCGAGGAGCAGGCCTCTGTGGGTGGCTCCTGCATTGCAAGCGTTTTCTGGTGATATTCGCGGTTTATTTGTCAGTACTGTCGTCTGTCCGGCCTCACATGATGATGTCTCCGTCAATGGTATTATTTCTTCATCGGCGCTCGAGGTGAGCTCTCTTTCGGCAGACCCTTGTCTGCAAACCTCACATCCGGCGGGACCAGCATCCCAACCACTGTCCCGCATTCGGGACCGGAGAACTCCAAAAGAACGGCACCACTCTGTGAAAACGGCATCTATTGTGCCACGCCGGACAACGGCGACGTTCCCTCGGTCACCAAGCCGCCATGCCGTCGCAAAGCAGCCTGATCTCATTAGCTGTCAGGCGGCGGGTCCCAAGGTCGCTCCGTGTGGGACCACTCCATCAGTGGCGAACCGCCAAAGGGCAATCAGCAGCTTTCGGGCAAGCGCAACGATCATCACCTTACGCACACGCCGGCCGGTCTGGCCTGTTCGCTCCCGGAACCAGGTAACCTGCGCGGCACCGGGCTGGTAGCGTAGCCAGAGCCACGCCAGTTCGACCATCGTCGTTCTAAGCCGCCTGTTTCCGGCTTTCCCGATCCCTTGCTCACGCTCTACTCCACCGCTGTTGTAGGGCGTCGCCGTAAGACCAGCATACGATCCCAACGCCTTGCCATTGGCGAAGTGGCGCACGAAAGCCTCGCGAACCAGCACGGTGGCGCTCTGCACCCCGATACCGCGTAACCGGCAAAGCTGCTGGATCATTTTTCCGGCCTCATCCGCAGCGGGTTCCTTAACCACGGCATCACGCTCCCGTTCCAGCTGAGCGATCTGGGTGAGCACGAGCTCGAGCCTGCTCAATAGCCGGTCAATCTTTGCAAATGCGTTCGGCGGCAGCGGCTCACCGAGCCCGGTGCGCAAATCCATCAATCGATGCCGGCGACTCTGGAGGAGCGGATTGTAACCCTCGACGCCTAATGTCGCCAGTACGGCGCCGATCCGGTTGGTCAGGCTGATCCGCTCGGAGATCAACTCCGTTCGCTCGCGGATGCATCGCCGTGCATCCTCGTCGGCTTCGTCCGGGATTGGCACCATGGAACAGACCCGCGGTTCTCCGCAAAGCCACGCCATCAGAGTGCGGAGAAGCAACTCGGCATCTATACCATCGGATTTGGCGCGGCGCATGCGGCGATCAACTGGAACACTCGAAGGCTGGACAACGTGGACCTCCACGCCCTTCGCGATCAACCATCGCGCCAGCCAGAATCCGGACCATCCAGCTTCATAAATCGCGATCACACGATCGACTCGAGAGCCAGCGGCGGCGGCACGGGTCCGATACCCATCGATTGCCGTTTCAAGGGCCAGCTTATCAGGTGCGATCATAGTTCTGGTCTTAGATTGCGGCAGACCAGGCACTTGTGCCGCCAGGACCCAAGACTTGCTGCTCAACTCGATCGCAAGGACAAGCGTGCGGTCGTATTGAACAGATTTCGGCGTATTGAGTGAGTACGACATGACCAGTTCTCCTATCATTGGCATGGCGCAGCCTATCCGCTCTGCGCCACTAATCATGGGATCTGTT
>NZ_JBVVXU010000014.1:0-129625 GCF_055902035.1 Leisingera sp. SA215
CTCCCGGACGCAACTTGCCAATACAATCCGTGGCTATGCGGCCGAGTTCGGACTGACCGCGGCCAAAGGCGTGTCTCATATTCCGCGCCTTCTGGAACGCATCATGGCTGATGAAAACGTCCCCGCCTTGGCGCGCGATCTGTTGACGTCACTTGCGGATGAATTTGCGCAGCTGAGGGAGCGCCTGGAAGAGATAGAGGCGAGTTTGATGACCTGATACCGCAGCAACGAATGTTGTCGCCGCCTCGCGAAGATCCCCGGTGTCGGACCGATCGGTGCAGTATTGCTGGTGATGAAAGCGCCGGCACCGGAGCAGTTTGCATCCGGAAGACAGTTTGCGGCCTGGATGGGCCTGCCCCCAGGGATCACTCGACAGCTGGTAAGGTCAGGTTCGGTGTTATTACGCGAGCGGGCGATGAGGCCCTGCGCAAAACACTGGTCGTGGGCGCGACTTCGTTGCTTCGACAGATGAGAGCGGGCAGAGGCAGGACCGCCTCGCCCTGGCTTATCGATCTGCTCAAGCGCAAGCCGCCGAAACTCGCGGCCGTCGCGTTGGCCAATAAGATCGCCAGGATCGCGTGGAAAATGATGATGTCGGGCGAGGCCTGTAAAAACACTGCTGCGCGGCCAGTCGCGTGAAGAAACTGGCCCGCCACGGTGAGCAGGAGAAAGACGCTACCGTGCTGGGCTGATGCGTGAACTTGCAGGGAACCTGAAGATAGTGTGATCGATCGATCCGAGATGTGGGACACCCCGTATGTGTCAATGGCCCGATGTCGCCGCCACCTTGTTTGGAACCCACGTAGCGGAAACCATCTTGGCCGGCGTTCAAGTGCGAGCGCACCAACAGGCCGGACATATGAACGCAAGCGATCCGATCAAAATCATCAAAGAATTCTTGCAGGGAGGGGCCCGTCCACATATGGCACGCCGATGTTGTCGGGGGGCGGTTGCAACATCAAAGCCGCTTGCGTTTCGTACAATGCTTCAAGGTGCTTTTCAGGTCTAGTCTGACAGAAGGTCCAGCCCGCAAGTCGTGTGGCAGGCTGGAGAAGTTGGATGCGACTAGGACGGTCTGACCGCAAACAGCCTGTCTTCGCGCGGCAGCAGGGTGCGCAGCGCCTTCAGGCAGCGGTAGTGGTTGTTGCTGATCAGTGCCTCTGTTGCCTCGGCAATGGAGGCGCGGCTGTCCGGATCGGTAAAGACCTGGCTCAGCTCTTCGATCCGGCGCAGCATTGGCAGGCGCTCTTCTTCGGGATCGGCGTCACCGGACAGGATCAGCTGGGCAGCATAGCACACCCGGCGCACCGGCGTATTGGCTTCTTCCGGATGGATCGCATCGCGCAGCCGCAGGATGTTGGCATCGGGGGTGACAATGGACAGGCGGCTGCGGCGGTCGCCGTTTTCAATCACCGCGCCATTTACAAGGACACGCTCCTTGGGGGCAAGTTTCAGGACAAGTCCGCTCATATTCAGGAAGCTCCGCCACGGAGGCCACGCATAATGGCCGTGTTTATCTCGATTAGGGGGGCTGCTGACGCTTTGTTCCGGAGAACGGCATGACTGTGGGTCAATGAAAAATCAGCCAGCGAGAGAATATTTGCCCTAAGATCTTCTGGAAGTTGATTGTTGCCGTCAGCTACATCTACAGCAAGAACTGACCAAAGCTTGCGGTTTTCGTGCACGGCGGCTGCAAGTTCGTTGAAGCCGGGTTTGCCCTTGCGCGCAGCTGCGAGGAGACGATGGGTTATCTGGGCAAATGCCTTGTATTCAGTATCGCGTGACGTGCGCAACGGCGCAGCATTCTTGGCGTAGGCTTGCCGCGCTATGGAACTGGCGTTCACGTTGGATTCTCCAATTTTGTATTACTTCAGGCTGGTGTCAGGGGCGCATATTCTACGCCCCTGACAGGCTGTATCAGCGGAACAGCTGCTGCAGGGTCTGGGGGGCCGAATTGGCGATCGACAGAGCCTGAACGGCCAGCTGCTGCTGCGTCTGAAGGGCCTTCAGGCGGGCCGAAGCCGCTTCCATGTCCGCGTCAACCATCGAACCGATGCCGGACTTCAGCGAGTCGGTCAGCTTGGAAACGAAGTCGGACTGGGTCTCGATACGGCCGGCCGACGAACCAAAGGCTGCCGCCGCATCGGTTGCGCTCTGGATCAAGCCCTCGATGTCGGCAAGAGCCGAAACTGCCCCGGCTGCTGTCGACACATCGATGTTCGCCAAGTCTGCCAGGCCGCCGCCTGCGGTGCCATCGCTGGCGGTATCGAAGGTACCTGCCATCGCAATGGCCGCGCCAGTGGTGTTGGTGATATCGAGGCTGGCACCGTTTGCTACCACGGAGACGCCGGTAACACCGGCAGCAGTCAGGTCGGCAGTGATCCGGGTTGCCAGAGCCGTGGCGACATCAGCGTTCGTATCACCATCCCGTGCGACATAGGCGATATCACCGGATCCACCGAGGTTGGTGGTGTCGAGGCGGTAGCTTTCTCCAGCCGCCGCGCCCGCAATCGCGAAGCTGATTGTATCATTGTCGTCTGCCGTGGTGGGAGTGCTGGTGCCTCCGGTTGCCGCGACTGTGCCTGCACCCGTTGTACCAAATACCTCAGCCCCTTGCCCGAGGTCCTGCTTTTTCACATCGATGTGCGTCGCAGTGACAGAGCCATCTGCAGCACGATCAAGCGAAGACAGCACCGACATGGTTCCGGACCCAGCAGTATCGTCTATGTTGGACAACAAGTTCAGGCCATTGAACTGTGCAGCGCTGGAAATGGAGCTGATCTGATCCCGCAGGGCCTTAATGTCTTCCTGTAGCTTGTCACGGTCAACATTGTCTTCCTGCGCGGCGATGACCTTCCCTTTGATTTCAATCAGCGCGTCCGCAATGCTCTCTGCGGCGTTTCGTGCAACGGCAACAGTCGAGTCACCCAGCGACAGGCTGCTGGAGATGGCTTCGAAGCCTTTAACGTCCGATTCCATCACTTTCGAGATAGCCCAGACCGAAGAGTTGTCCTGCGCGTTCGCCACTTTCTTACCAGTGGAAATTTCGTTCTGGGTGTCAGTCAGGTTGTTGTTGACCGACTGCAGGGTCTGCAAAGCAACCATTGCGCCGTTGTTGGTCAGAATGCTGGTCATAGCTTTTTCCTTTAGCTGAGGGCGCTTTGGCCCCAATATTAATTG
Organism: Leisingera sp. SA215; assembly: GCF_055902035.1. Taxonomy (NCBI): domain Bacteria; kingdom Pseudomonadati; phylum Pseudomonadota; class Alphaproteobacteria; order Rhodobacterales; family Roseobacteraceae; genus Leisingera; species Leisingera sp. SA215. The sequence continues at coordinate 3,181 of NZ_JBVVXU010000014.1, forward strand.
CCCCGGAGGGCGCTGTGTGACGTCCTTCTGACTGTGCGTTCCGCTGTCCGGCTTCCGCGCCACCCTTCATGAGGTGCAAGGCGACATTGGCGCAGAAGTTGCTAAGGGAGTGCTAATGCTGGCATTTGGTTTTCTAGAATTTTCCCCAAATTGCACTTAGGCCCGCTTCTCCAGTTTGCCGCTGCCACGGGCGCTATAACGGGCCCGCTTGCCGGCCTGGTCATAGACATCCAATCCCTTGCGGATGCGGCGGGTCTCTGCCATTCGGGCAGCAACAGTACGTATACCGTCCATGGCACTGTTCAGAAGCTGCTGGTTCCGCGACACCTTGGCCTGCACCTGCTCGAGCGTCTCACGTTCCAGCTCTGACACGGAATTCAGCTTGCCGATGACTTTCTCTTTCCTGGCCAGAAGATCTTCCAGCTTGCCGAGGTCGCCGGCCATCAGCGCCTTGCGCTCGTGGTCCAAAATCTGATCAAGTTCATCAATGAGCTGCTGAGGTTTCGGGTTACTCATCTTGGGTCTCCTTTAATGCGTGATAAAGTGATTCAGCCAAACCGATCCCTCCAGAGCGGGCGATCTGCGTTGCCTGTTCGCGGATCAGAAAACTGGAAAACTGTTCTTCTCCAGCGCCGCCGCCGAAGCCTTCGCTGGCTTCACCGAGCCCTGCGGACTTCAGCATTTCTGAAAGGAAGGAGGCTTCGAGCTCAATTGCGGCCTCGCGCAGGGGGTCGCTGACTGCAAGGCGCACCGGGGTGCCTGGGGGTATGGCCCGAAGCGGGTTTGGCAAAAGATCTGACATGTCCGGTTCTCCGGTTGAAAGTCGAATTCCATCGATTTTTCCAAGACTGCGCAGGAACCGGTTAAAATTGCCGTAACCGCTTTGGGGTAAATCTGTCCGGGTCGAGATAGAATGTCTGGAAAACGATCATGAATATGAACTCGCTTCTTGGAGTGGAAGCCGGCTCTGCCGGTAAGCCACCATCCGCCTCTCCGGATGGCGCTAAGAAATCCAACACTTCCAAAGACTTCTCAGACTTTATGTCTGCTCAATCCGGCCCTGCTGAACCGGTGGAAGAACGGCCATCAGCCGAGAGCGAATCGGCTGAGGCCGAAGTTGACCCCCGGTTGCAGGAAAGTACGGCCGAGGGTGGCAAGCAAAGCCTAAGCCCCCCCCTTGAACCGGGGCAGGATGCATCTGCACAGAACGGCCGGAACGCTTCCGATGGAAGAATTCAAGATGCACCAGCACAGGACCCTACAAAGGCAGACGCAGGACCTGCCGGTGCGGAAATAGCTTCCGGGATGCAGAATACTGGAGATACAGCCGCAGAACAGGGCGGTGCCGCGGGAGCCAATGATACTTCCCGCCACAGCGCCAGTTCCGAAACCAAAGAGGGGATTGGGACACAGGCTGCTGAGCAGTGGAGCGGACTGCCGGTTGCGGGGGATTCTGGCGCGGATACAGGTGTTAAAACCGAAGCCGCGGCACCTGGCGACGAAACCGACCAGCCAAGCGCCAAGTCCAAAGCGGACCCCAGTGCAAATTCCACTGAACAGGTTGCGGGCGTTAAAGCGGGGGAAGTGGTTCGCCAGGGCCCGGGGGGTGCAGACAACGTGCAAATTTCCGGGAAGGCCGGGCGTTCTGGAAACGCAGAGAAAACGCTGTCTTCGTTACAAGCGCCAGCACAGGCAGCCGCGCCAGGGAACGAAGCCACAGTGCTGCAGGAGGGGGAAACTGAACCCGGCTCCCGCATGGCCGATGCCAGGCTAGCCGGCGATCTGCGCCCGAATCCTGCCCGCGCATCGTCTGAGACTGCCGCTCAAGCGGCCTTGCCAGCCGTTGAAAAGGGGCAGGCGGAACGGACTCAGCCGAGCGACAGCTCTGGTCAAAGCAATATCGGAAAAGCAATCAGCGCGGCGCAATCCAAATCTTCCGAGACTGGTTCAAGTATCCATGCGGCGCTTCAATCTTTTGGCGGAAAATCTGACGGCACAGCAAAGGCGGGCCATCCGGTTTCGCAAGGAGGAAGTCCTGGCATTACAGTCAGCCAGGCTGCTGTTAATTCGCCGGGGCTGAAAAGCGACCAGAGTTCCTTTTCCGTTTTGAACGGAAATGGAATGCAGGTGAAAGCGGAGCCAGCCGCAATTTCGAGCCCTTTGGCGGACCCGTTTAGAGGCAGTGAGACCCGGACGGTTAGATTGCCTGCGGCGCCGCAAATCCTTCAGCCGGCAGCTGCTCAGCTGCAGCCTTTGCCGGCCGGCGGGATGACCGCCGGAAAAACCGCGGCAGAGCTGTTGCCTGTAACCGATGAGGCGCTGGCCGGCCCATTGGGCTTATCCAGCGAGGCACCCGGTTTGACGCAGCTCCTTACCGAAGCCTCGATCGGCACACATGGGGCGCACCGGCCCGAAGCACCGCGCATGATTGCGGCCCAGATGGCCGAGGCCTTTGCAGCCAAAGGCGAGCAGAAGGTTGAGGTGAGTTTGAACCCTCAGGAGTTGGGCAAAGTGAAAATGCGCGTGGTGGCCAGCGAAACGGGAATCACCATGATCATCCAGACGGAACGTCCGGAAACCGGAGATTTAATGCGCCGGCACATCCATGAACTGGCGGAGGAATTCCGCCGCCTGGGATATGAAGACATCTCCTTTGAATTCAGCGGTGGACAGGCCGGTGCCGGTCGCCCAGACGACGATGCAGACGGCGATTCCGGCCGGTCCGGCGAAACAGCAGAAACGCGCGGTGCTGATGCAACGGATGCCAGCGACGCAGCAACACAAAACCTCCGGCTCGGAGCAGCCGGTGTGGATATGAGGGTCTGATCACATGACAACAGCAGTTACATCGGCAGGCGCCGCCGCAGGGCAATCCAACCCGCTGACGCCATCGTCGGAAAAGGCTTCCGGCCTGACATCCGACTTTGAAACTTTCGTGAAGATGCTGACCGCGCAGGCAAAGTATCAGGATCCTCTGGAGCCGATGGATTCGACAGAATATGCGGCACAGCTCGCGCAATTCTCGATGGTCGAGCAACAGACCAAGAGCAACAACCTGCTGGAAGGGCTGCAATCACAGCTTGGCCTGGCCAATATGGCTGCACTTTCAGGCTGGGTCGGTATGGAAGCCCGGGCTGTGGCCCCCGGTTACTTTGATGGCAGCAATCAGATCACTATTTCGCCTAACCCGGCTGCTGCCGCGGATTCTGTGACGCTGGTCGTGCAGAACAAAAACGGCACCGAAGTGCAGCGCATTGCCCTGCCGGTCTCGGCTGAGCCCTATCAGTGGACCGGTCTGGATGATGACGGCACCCCAATTGAGGCGGGGGAATACGCCTTTGTGATCGAAAGCAGGAAAGGTGACGAGCTGCTGCTGCAGGAATATGCCGAAATCTATTTCAAGGTGAACGAAACCCGGATGCAGGGCGGCGAAGTGGGATTGATCACCGAAGGCGGTTCCGTGGTTCTGGCCTCGTCGGTGAACGCGCTTCGTGATCCTGACGCCTGATCCTGAGGTATGCGCAGACGGAAAAACTGTCTAAGAACAGGGCGGCATAACACCGGAGACCGCCCTGCAACCGCTTTCTGATCAGTTCGAACCCCGCTTTTTTGCGCATCTGTCGGCCTTGGGGCTGCATGTTCCTGGTCCCCGGCGGCTGGCTGGCGGGCGGTCCAATCATGTCTGGCGGGCCGGCGCGCTGGTGATCAAGCTTTATTCAGCCGAAGGCGCCAACCCGTTGTTTGCCAATGATCCGGCCCGCGAGGTTGCTGTGCTGACGGCTTTGTCCGGCACCGGTATGGTGCCGCCGCTGGTCCATACCGGTGAGTTTGAAGGCGGGAAGTGGCTGGGCTATGCGCATGTTAACGGTAGTCCCTGGCGGCAGGACACCGGCCATGTAGCGCAGCTGTTGGGGCGATTGCATGATCTGGCGCCCCCTCCGGGCCTGCCTTTTGGCGTGAATGGCAGCGCGGCGCTGGAACAGCAAACCGTTGAAATTCTGAAAAACTGCCGCGATTGCAATCAGCTGGCGGCGCTCCGCCCTCTGGGCCGGGTCCCGCCGCTGCCTCAGCTGGTGCTTATTCATGGCGACCCTGTGCCTGGCAACCTGCTGGCACATGACGGCACGCTGACGCTGATTGATTGGCAATGCCCGCAAATCGGCGACCCGGCAGAGGATCTGTCTTTGTTCCTGTCGCCTGCAATGCAGCTGATGTACCGGGGCGCGCCACTGTCCAAGGCTGAAGAAGACGCCTTTCTGCGAGCCTACCCTGATCCGCGGGTTGCAGGACGGGCATTGGCGCTGAAGCCCTGGTTCCATTGGCGCATGGCAGCCTATTGCCAGTGGCGGGCCGAAAGAGGCGGAGCGCAGGACCTGCAGGCCTTGGAACTGGAACGCGCGGCGCTTCAGTCCATCAGGCCCAGAACCGCATAGGCCGGCGGCATCAGCATCCGGCGGGCGCGGCCCAAAGGAAAACGTGACATTTTCTGCACTATGGGTGAGTAGGGCAGCGTCGGCGCGCCCCCTTGTACAAGATCACTCAGCAGCCGTCCGGCATAACTGCCCATCGCCACACCATTGCCGTGGTAGCACAATCCCGCAAACATGCCGGGGCGCTCCGGCACCGGGCCAATGAAGGGGACAAGGTTGCGCGACAGGCAAACCATGCCTGACCAGAAATGAGTGGCTTCCACATCATGCCAGGCCGGGAACATCGCCTCAAAGTCCTGCCGCAGCTTACGGCGTATCGCCGCTTCGGCCCGAGGGGAAGCCAGCAGCCCGCCGCGCATTCCGAACAGGAACCTGTTGTCCGGCATCAGCCGGAAATAGTGCAGCAGATTGCGGGTGTCATAGGCCATCTGATGCGAAAACCAGCCCTGCGCGTCAAGTTCCGCTTGGGTCAGCGGCCGGGTTACCATGACGGTGGATTGTGCGGGCATGTAACGCCCGGCGAGCCAGCCCGGCAGGTCCTCCGAGGAATACCCATTGGTCGCGATAATGACTTTGGGTGCGCTTAGAAACCCTTGGTCAGTCTCTATTACATAGCCCCTGGCTGCCTGCTGTACCGACTGCGCCGCGCTGCGTTGGTGCAACCTTGCACCGGCATTCTGCGCGGCCTTGGCAAGCCCGAACAGGTATTTGCGCGGGTTCAGCGCAAAACCTACAGGCGTTGTCAGCGCTGCATGGAAACGGCCATTCAGCCCTTTGCCGGCAAGCTGGTCGCGGGTCAGGAAATCCGGTTCTCCTCCCGCCCGGCGGAGTTTCCCGGCTTCCGCCTGCAGGCGGCGCGCCGCCTTTTCTGTGTGCGCCAACTGGGTTTCGCCATTTGAATGGGTGTCGGCATCAATATCATGGGACTGCAGCAGGCCGCGGACCAGATGCACCGCGGCCTCTTCGCCGGCGTGATATGTATCAGCCGCGGATCTGCCAAAGACCCGCCGCATCGTGCCGCCCGACAGCTTTGAACCGCCCAAACAGCAGAAGCCGCCATTGCGCCCCGACGCGCCCCAACCCGGCGCCTCTGCCTCAAGCACCGCAACGGACAAGCCGCTTTCTGCCAAATGCAGAGCGGCAGACATGCCGGTGAATCCGCCGCCGATGATCGCCACATCGGCAACGGCCTCGCCCTGCAGCACCGGCCAGTCCGGTGCTGCAATGGTCTCGTCCCACCAGCAGTTGCTGCGGGGGCCGGGGCCATAGGCGTAGCCGGAGAAGATCCGGCGCATCAGGCCCGCTCCGCAGCCTGTTCCTCGCGCTTCTGGCGGACCATCTGATGCTTGGTCACCAGCGAGGCAGTGATCACCCCCACGGTCACGATCGCGATCATGATTGTCGACAGCGCGTTGATCTCAGGGCTGACGCCCAGGCGCACGGCCGAGAAAATCTTGATCGGCAGGGTGGTTGCCGAGGGGCCGGAGGTGAAGGAGGCGATTACCAGATCATCCAGCGACAGGGTGAAGGCCAAGAGCCAGCCGGAAATCACTGCGGGCGCGATGATCGGCAGGGTCACAAGCCGGAACGCTTCCGCCGGGGAGCAGCCCAAATCCAGCGCAGCTTCCTCCAGCGACCGGTCAAAAGTCACCAAACGTGACGACACCACTACCGAGACATAGCACATCGAGAATGTGGTATGCGCCAGTACGATTGTCAGCACGCCGCGGTCCAGGCCGATCCCGATGAACAGCAAGAGCAGCGACAGGCCGGTGATGACTTCGGGCATCACCAGCGGCGCATAGATCATGCCCGAGAACAGTGTCCGCCCCATGAACCGCCCGCCGCGCACCATCACATAGGCGGCGATGGTGCCCAGCACGGTGGCCATGGTGGAAGAGAAAACCGCCACCTTGATGGTGACCCAGGCAGCGTTCAGGAACGCCTCGTTCTGAAACAGCTCGCCGTACCACTTGGTCGAGAACCCGGCCCAGACGGTGACCAGCTTGCTTTCGTTAAAGCTGAAGATGACCAGGATCACCATCGGGATGTAGAGGAATGCAAAGCCAAGGGTCAGTGATACGGCGTTAAACCAGCTTAGGCGCTTCATTGGCCTGCCTCCTGCTGTTTCTGCTGGTTGCGCTGGAACAGCACAATCGGGATCACAAGTAGCAGCAGCAGAACCACCGCCACGGCTGAGGCCACCGGCCAGTCGCGGTTGGAGAAGAATTCCTCCCACAGAACCTTGCCGATCATCAGCGTGTCCGATCCGCCCAGGAGCGAGGGAATGACGAATTCGCCCAGCACCGGGATAAAGACCAGAAAGCAGCCGGCAATAATGCCGGTCTTGGACAAGGGAATGGTCACCAGCCAGAACGCCGACAGACGCGAACATCCGAGGTCTTCGGCGGCTTCGATCAACGAGCCGTCCAACCGTTCCAGCGCCGAATAGACCGGCAGGATCATGAAGGGCAGATAAGTGTAGACGATACCGATATAGACGGCGGAGTTGGTATTGAGGATTGTCAGCGGTTCGGAGATCACCCCGGTCCACATAAGGAACTGATTGAGAAACCCTTCGTTCGACAGGATCCCCATCCAAGCATAGACGCGAATCAGAAACGACGTCCAGAACGGCAAGATCACCAGCATCATCAGGGTCGGCCGCCATTCCGCTGGTGCGCGGGCCATGGCATAGGCGATCGGATACCCCGCCAGCAGGGTGAAAAAGGTTGAGATAACCGCGATTTTCAGCGAGCTGAGATAGGCCTTCCAGTACAGGTCATCTTCGGTCAGCCAGATGAAATTTTCAAAATCCAACGCCGCGATCAGGGCGCTGAGACCGGTTTCCGGATCAAATCGCGGTACATAGGGAGGGATCGAAACCGCGTAATCCGACAGGGAGATTTTCAAGACGATGGCAAAAGGCACCAGAAACAGCGCCAGGAGCCAAGCATAAGGAATGGCGATCAGAACAAAGCGGCGCATCAGTCTGCCAGCAGAACGCCTGCCGTGGCGGTCCATGACAGCCAGACAGTGTCTTCCCAGGTAAAGGCGCGGCGGGCGATTCGGCGGGTGTTGGCGGTTTGGGCCTTGATCACCGCGCCGGTCGGCAGTTCCACATGGTAGGTGGAAATATTGCCCAGATAAGCGATGTCCAGGATGCGGCCCTGAACGGCATTGTCCGCCTGTTCGGGTTTTTCGGCGCTGATCGCGACCTTCTCCGGCCGAATTGCCAGCTGACAATTTTGCCCATCGGAAAGAGCATTGGGGGACTGCACGGTCAGCGGCCCATAGCCTTCGTGCCAGGACATCGCGTAGGTGTCGCTGCCAGTGGGCTTGGCAGTGCCTGAGATCAGGTTCACGTCGCCAATAAAATCAGCCACATAGACGGAATTCGGGGTTTCATATATCCGGTCTGGCGTGGCCACCTGGATGATCTTTCCGTGATCCATCACCGCCACGCGGGAGGCGACTGTCATGGCCTCCTCCTGGTCGTGGGTCACGATCACAAAAGTAGTGCCGGTTTTCTCTTGGATGTCCATCAGCTCGAACTGGGTTTCCTGGCGCAGCTTCTTGTCTAGCGCGCCCAGCGGTTCATCCAGCAGCAGCAGTTTCGGATGTTTCGCCAAGGACCGCGCCAGGGCAACCCGCTGCCGCTGGCCGCCGGAGATCTGATGCGGCTTGCGGCGGGCGAATTTTTCCAGCCGGGTCAGCCGCAGCATTTCCTCGACGCGGTCGTTGATGTCATGCTTGGGCATCTTTTCACGCTTCAGGCCAAAGGCGATGTTCTCCCAGACTGACAGATGCGGAAACAGAGCGTAGGACTGGAACATCATGTTCACGGCGCGTTTGTTCGGCGGCACCGGCGCAATATCCTGTCCGGCCAGAAGGATGGTGCCTTCAGACGGGGTTTCAAACCCGGCCAGCATGCGCATCAGCGTGGTCTTGCCGCAGCCCGACGGGCCCAGCAGGGCATAAAACTCTTTTTCGTAGATGCCGATGGACAAATCGTCGATGGCGGTGAACTCGCCATAACGTTTGGTGACGTTCTGAAAGTGGATCAAGGGCTTCGCCTCGGGATCATTCCAAGGTTCGAATACGGAAGCAGTCAAGCCGGGCCTCTTCTGCGAATGCTCGCACGGATGTGTGTGGGGGCGCGCGCCCGGGACCGCCCAAGCGCATTAGGATTTGCGGGGCGCCGGATGCGCCCCGCAAGTCAGGTCCGGCTGGTCAGGTGCCGGATTTGATTTTGGTCCACATGCGGGTGGCTTTGCGCTGTACTTTCGGCGGGTAGCCTTCCTTGATGTACAGGTTCTTAACGGTCTCGGCGCCGGGATAGATTGCCGGATCGCCGATCACATCCTGTTCCAGGAACTCCTGGCTCGCCTTGTTGCCGTTGGCGTAATAGACATAGTTGGATGCCGCCGCCATGTTCTGCGCATCCATAATGAAATTCAGGAACTTGTGCGCGCCTTCCGGGTTTGGCGCGTCAACCGGGATGGCCAGTTGGTCGAACCACATCAGCGCGCCTTCCTTGGGGGCGTTGAACTCAATCTCGACGCCATTGTCCGCCTCGGCCGCACGGTCACGGGCCTGTAGAATGTCGCCGGACCAGCCGAAGGCCACGCAGATATCGCCATTTGCGAGCGCATTGATGTACTCGGAGCTGTGGAACTTGGTGATGTGGGGCCGGACGCCCAATAGCACCGGCTCGGCTTTGGCCACAACGTCCGGGTCCGCGCTGTTGGGATCTTCACCGATGTACTGCAAGGCCGCCGGGATCATTTCGTCCGGTGCGTCCAGGAAATGCACGCCACAGCGGGCCAATTTAGCCATGTTCTCCGGGTTGAAAACCAGTTCCAGCGAGTCGATCGGGGCATCTTCTCCCAGCACTTCCTTGACCTTGCTGACATTCACGCCGATGCCGGTGGTACCCCACATGTAGTTGACTGAATAGGCGTTCCCGGGATCATAACGGGCGGTCCGCTCCTGGATCGCATCCCACAGGTTTCCCGAATTGGGCAGCTTGGAGAAGTCTAGCTGCTGGAAAGCGCCTGCCTGGATCTGGCGCGCCAAGAAGGAGCCGGTGGGTACCACAACATCGTAGCCTGAGCCGCCCGCCAGCATCTTGGTTTCCAGAACCTCGTTACTGTCAAAGACGTCGTAGATCAGGTCGATGCCGGTTTCCTGTTCGAACTTTTCCAGCAGGCTCTCATCAATGTAGTCCGACCAATTGTAGACGCGCACCTCTTCCGCGGATGCGGCAGCGGCCGTGCCAAGGGCAACGACGGCGGTCATGGTCATCGTTTTCAGTGTCATGAATTTCTCCCTGTGCGTGCCGGCTTCCGGGTCCGGCTGTGAAAGGATTTGATCAAGTTTTGCTGCGTTCGGCAATACTCTTTATGTTTTCACTTGGCTCAGGATGGTGCAAGCTGGCCGAAATTGAAGAGGAAAACACCAGGTGGCAGAGACGAATTCACCATCCGCTGCAGTACAGGAAAGTCCGGCAAAACTGCCCGCGCATGAGATCGTTTATCAGACCCTCAGGTCGCAGATTCTGTTCGGCGAACTGGTGCCTGGCCAGGCGGTGACAATTCAGGGCCTGGTGGAGACGCTGGGGGCCGGCATGACACCGGTCCGCGAGGCGATCCGGCGGCTGATCTCGGACGGCGCGCTGATGTTTCAGGGCAACCGCCGCGTTTCAGTGCCCCTGCTGGGGCCGGAGGATTTGGAAGAGCTTATTTTTGCCAGAAAAACAATAGAATGTGAGCTTGCACGGCGGGCAACCATGCGTATCGGCGCGACCCACATAGAGGAACTGGAGGTGATCGACAACGCCTTGGACAAGGCCATCACAACCGGCGATGTGGCCGGTTACCTGGTGCAGAACTACAGCTTCCACACCGCCCTTTATTCCCATGCGGATGCCCCGATCCTCAGCGACATTGCCGACCGGTTGTGGCTGCGCTTCGGTCCGTCGCTGCGGGTGGTGAGCGGGCGGCTTGGAACTCAGAGCTTTCCGGACCGGCACAAAGATATCCTGGAGGCGCTGCGGCGGCAGGACCCGGAAATGGCCGCTTTGGCGATGGATCGGGACGTCTGCCAAGGGATGGAGCATGTGGTCGACGGTCTGAAAGGTGCCTACTGATTCGATTGACACTTCCGAATTTGATCATATTCTGGGGCAAATCAGTCTTTCTCAGGAGCGACTCCCATGACCGTGATCACTAACCACATGCCGACGGCCGAGCTGCAGGCGCTGGACGCAGCCCATCACATGCACCCGTTCACCGCCAATGGCGAGCTGTCGCAGAAGGGGGCGCGCATCATCACCCGCGCCAACGGCGTGCATCTGACCGACAGCGAGGGGAACCGGATTCTTGACGCGATGGCCGGCCTGTGGTGCGTCAACATCGGCTATGGCCGGGATGAGCTGGCCGAGGTGGCCGCACGCCAGATGCGCGAGCTGCCGTACTACAACACCTTTTTCCAGACCACGCACGTTCCGGCCATCGCTCTGGCCGCCAAGATTGCCGAGCTGGCACCGGGCGATCTGAACAATGTGTTTTTTGCCGGTTCCGGCTCCGAGGCCAATGACACCAACATCCGCATGGTGCGCCATTACTGGGCGCTGAAAGGCAAGCCCGGCAAATCTGTCATCATCAGCCGGAAAAACGCCTATCACGGCTCCTCGGTTGGCAGCGGCTCCTTGGGCGGGATGAGCGGAATGCACGCCCAGGGCGGATTGCCGATCCCGGACGTCCACCACATCAACCAGCCGCATTGGTGGGCCGAAGGCGGCGACATGCCGCCGGAGGAATTCGGTCTCCAGCGTGCGCGCGAGTTGGAAGAGGCAATCCTGGACTTGGGCGAAGACCGCGTTGCCGCCTTTATTGCGGAGCCGGTGCAGGGGGCGGGCGGGGTGATTGTGCCGCCGGACAGCTACTGGCCGGAAATCCAGCGTATTTGCGACAAGTATGAAATCCTGCTGATTGCTGATGAAGTCATCTGCGGGTTCGGGCGCACCGGCAACTGGTTTGGCAGCGAGACCCTGAACATCCGTCCTGACATCATGACCATCGCCAAGGGGCTCAGCTCGGGCTATGCGCCAATCGGCGGCTCGATTGTCAGCGACGAGGTCGCTTCGGTGATTGCCGGGGATGAATTCAACCACGGCTACACCTATTCCGGCCATCCGGTGGCGGCGGCTGTGGCGCTGGAGAACCTGCGCATCATGGAGGAGGAGAACATTCTCGGCCATGTGCGCGATGTCGCCGCGCCATACCTGAAAGAAAAATGGGAAGCGCTGGCGGATCATCCGCTGGTGGGAGAGGCCCGGATCGCCGGCATGATGGGATCTATTGCACTGACCCCGAACAAGGAGACCCGCGCGGTCTTTGCCGCAGAGGCGGGCACGGTCGGCTATATCTGCCGTGAGCGTTGCTTTGCCAACAACCTGGTGATGCGTCATGTCGGGGACCGGATGATCATTTCGCCGCCGCTTGTGATCACTCCTGCTGAAATCGACGTGATGATCGAACGTGCCTCCAAATCCTTGGATGAGTGTTATGCCGAGCTGAAGAAGCAAGACTTGTTGCACAGCGTCTGATTCTTCTCCCGGGCAGCGCAACAGTGCTGTCCTCGTCAGCGTTTCATCCCGGCCCGGCAACATTGTTGCCGGGCTGTTTTTTTCGGTAAGGAGGATAAAAAGGTCGTTTTCAGGATGGCGCCTTGCAAGGCGCGTCGCATGACGTCCGTGTTGCGTCGCAAAAAGTCCGATGCCGCCTGCCGGAACGGGTCTAGGCTTCCCTGAGGATGCTCATTTCCTCTTAGGGAGCAGCTGAAGCAGGAACTTCGCACTCTCGCCATGGAAAGAATATTTTTTCATACCTAGCGTTTGATGGCTTTGGTGTGTTTAACTTCGAATAAGCGCAGAGAAAATCTGCCAGAATGACAAAACTACGGGGAGCCTGCTTTGGCTGATGCGTCAAACGTCGATGCGTTCGTTGAATTCGAACGCGTCCAAAAAAGCTATGATGGCGAAAATCTCGTTGTCAAAGACCTCAACCTCACTATGCCCAAGGGCGAGTTTCTGACCATGCTCGGCCCGTCCGGTTCGGGCAAGACGACCTGCCTGATGATGCTGGCAGGATTTGAAACCGCCACCCATGGCGATATACGCCTTGGCGGAACGTCGATCAACAACATACCGCCGCACAAGCGCGGCATCGGCATGGTGTTCCAGAACTATGCGCTGTTTCCGCATATGACGATTGCGGAAAACCTGTCGTTCCCGCTGGAAGTCCGAAAAATGGGCAAGTCCGAGCGCGAAGCCAAGGTGAAACGGGCGCTTGACATGGTTGAAATGGGCGCCTTTGGCGGCCGCCGCCCGTCGCAGTTGTCTGGCGGCCAGCAGCAGCGGGTCGCCCTGGCCCGCGCGTTGGTTTTTGAACCGGAACTGGTTCTGATGGACGAACCGCTGGGCGCGCTTGATAAGCAGCTGCGCGAAAAGATGCAGTTCGAAATCACCCATCTGGCGCACAGCTTGGGGATTACTGTGGTCTATGTGACCCACGACCAGACCGAAGCGCTGACAATGTCGGACCGTGTCGCTGTGTTTGACGATGGCCGGATCCAGCAGATTGCACCGCCGGACCAGCTGTATGAAAGCCCGGACAACAGCTTTGTTGCCCAGTTCATCGGTGAAAACAACACGCTGGAAGGCACTGTCAAGGAAATCAACAACGGTATCGCCTTGGTGCAGCTTGACGATGGCGGACTGATTGATTGCAAGCCGGTCAACGTGTCCCGCCCCGGCGAGCGCACCCGTGTGTCGATCCGCCCCGAACGGGTGGAATACAACAAGGAACGCCTGCAGAAAGGTGTTCATACGCTTAAGGCGGAAGTTCTGGAGTTCATCTATATGGGCGACATCTTCCGCACCCGTCTGCGGGTGGCCGGCAATGATGAGTTCATCATCAAAACCCGGAATGCCCCGGACCAAGCCCGTCTTCAGCCCGGTCAGCAGATTGAAATCGGCTGGCTGCCGGAAGACTGCCGCGCGCTGGACGCCTGATCCGCACGCGCAAAACCCCCGGCGGACGAATGACCGGGGGGGATTCTCACGTCTGTGAATTTCAACAAGGAGAGACTCTCTATGAAAATCAGCAAACTGTCTGCACTGGCGGTGACCACTGCGCTTTGCGCCCCTTCGGCCTTTGCCGAAGAAATGGCCAATGAGCTGACACTGGTATCCTGGGGCGGTGCCTATCAGGCCAGCCAGCAGAAAGCCTATGTGGAACCCTATCTGGCCCAAAATCCCGGCGTTAAGGTGATCTGGGACGAAAGCTCTGCTGAGGCTGTGGCCAAGATCCGCGCCATGAACGAAGCCGGCAATGTGACCTGGGACCTGGTGGACGCTGTGGCCTCCGACTCGATGCGCTTGTGCGACGAAGGCCTGGCCGAAGAAATCAACCATGACGAAGATCTGGCTGCCGCGCCCGATGGCACCCCGGCCTCCGAAGACTTCGGCGATCTGATCGTCAGCGACTGCTTTGTGCCGCAGATCGTCTATTCGACCACATTCGGCTACCGCACCGATTTGATCGACAAGCCGGAAACAGTCTGCGCAATCTTCGATACTGAAAAGTATCCGGGCAAGCGCTCGCTGCAGAAACGCCCGATCGACAACTTGGAATGGGCGCTCTATTGCGACGGCGTGGCCAAGGATGAAATCTACGATGTTCTCGGCACCGACGAAGGTGTGGAGCGTGCGCTGGCCAAACTGGGCAGCATCAAGGATCAGGTCGTCTGGTGGACTGCCGGTGCGGAAACCCCGCAGCTGCTGGCGGACGGCGAAGTGGTGATGGGCTCGACCTACAACGGCCGTCTGTTCTCGGCAATTGCCGAACAGGACCAGCCGATCGGTATGCTCTGGGACATGCAGTCCTTTGATCTGGATGGCTGGGTTGTTCCGGCCGGTCTGCCTGCAGACCGCAAGGCGCGCGTGATGGACTTCCTGAAGTTTGCGACCGACACCCAGCGTTTGGCTGATCAGGCCGCTTACATCTCCTATGGTCCGGCCCGAGCATCCTCGGCACCGTTGGTTGGCAAGCACGCCGAACTGGGCATCGATATGGCCCCGCATATGCCGACTGACCCGGCAAATGCAGGCAACGTGCATATCTATGACTACGAATGGTGGGCAGACAACCGCGATGACCTGAACGCAAAGTTCCAGGCATGGCTGGCAAAGTAATCTGACCGACACCTGATGCTGCGGGGGGCCTGACTTGACCGGGCCCCCTGCCCACAAAAAAATAAGACCCGACGGGAACCCAATGAGTGATATTACCCAATCCGGCCCGGTGCTGGCCGCCGACGGCAGGCCGCTGAAGCGCAGCTTGGCGCGTGCTCTGCGCATGCAGAAGCTGCGCGCACTGCTGCTGATCGCGCCGCTGTTGCTGTTCATCCTTGTGACCTTCATCCTCCCGGTGGCGGACATGCTGTTCCGGTCGGTAGAGAACCGGATTGTCCAGGATACATTACCCCGCACGGTTGAGGTACTGGCTGACTGGGATCCTGCATCGGGTCAACTGCCGGAGGAGGCTGCTTTTGCCGCTCTGGCCGCCGACCTTAAGGACGCGGCTAATGTGAAGACCCACACCAAAGTTGCCAAGCGTCTGAACTATGAAAACCCGGGCCTCTCTTCTGTGTTCCGCAAGTCCGGCCGCAAGGTCAAGAATTGGGATATCGCAAACGACGGCCCCTTCCGCGAAAAACTGATCGATCTCAACGACGGCTGGGGCGATGTCGAGCTTTGGCGGACGATCAAGACTTATTCCAGCAGCTTCACGTCCGGCTACTTCCTGAACGCCGTCGATATGCGGCTGGGGGCTGATGGCCCCGAGATCCGGCCAGAAAATGAACGGATCTACAATACCATGCTGATCCGGACCATGCGGATGTCCCTGATCATCACCTTCAGCTGCATCCTTTTGGGGTATCCGGTTGCCTGGATCCTGGCGAACCTGCCGGCACGAAAGGCAAACCTGCTGATGATCCTGGTGCTGCTGCCGTTCTGGACATCGCTTCTGGTGCGGACCTCTGCGTGGAAAATTCTGCTGCAGCAGCAGGGGGTTATCAACGATACGCTGGTCTGGATCGGGCTTGTGGATGACGCCAACCGATTGGTTCTCATCAACAACGAGCTGGGCACCATCATTGCGATGACCCATATCCTGTTGCCCTTCATGATCCTGCCAATGTACTCGGTGATGCAGACCATCAACCCGTCATATCTCCGCGCCGCCAAATCCTTGGGGGCCACCGACTGGACGGCGTTCTGGCGCGTCTACTTTCCGCAAACCGTGCCGGGAATCGGCGCCGGGTCGATCCTCGTCTTCATTCTGGCTGTCGGCTACTACATCACCCCGGCCCTGGTTGGCGGCACCAAGGGCACCTTTATCTCGAACCTAATCGCTTACCACATCTCGACTTCGGGCAACTGGGGTTTGGGCGCGGCACTGGGCGCAATCCTTCTGGCGGTGGTTCTGTCCCTTTACTGGGTCTACGACAAGGTCGTCGGCATCGACAACGTGAAGCTGGGGTAACGGACATGAGCGCACTTCCTCCTTATGCAACCACCGGCCAGCGTGCTTGGTACTATTCCTTCCGGGTCATCTGCGGACTGGTGTTCTTCTTCCTGATCGCGCCGATCGTGGTGATCATCCCGCTCAGCTTCAACGCGCAGGACTTCTTCACCTTCACGCCTGAAATGCTGCGGCTGGATCCCGAAGGCTACTCGCTGAAGCACTACCGCGACTTCTTCAGCAATGACTCCTGGCAGTCCGCGATGTGGAACTCGCTGAAGATCGCGCCGATGGCGACCATCGTCTCGGTGACCTTCGGGACATTGGCAGCGATCGGCCTCAGCCAGCCGCATGTCCCCTTCCGCCGGGCGATCATGGCGATTCTGATCTCGCCTATGATTGTGCCGCTGATCATCTCTGCAGCGGGCATGTACTTCTTCTACAGCCGTATTGGCCTTCAGGGCACATACTTCGGCGTGGTGCTGGCACATGCGGCGCTGGGTATCCCTTTCGTGATCATCACGGTGACAGCAACCCTGGTCGGTTTCGACCGGTCGCTCACCCGGGCTGCGGCCAACATGGGCGCGGATCCGGTCACCACCTTCTTCAGGGTGCAGATGCCGCTGATCCTGCCCGGGGTGATTTCAGGCGGCTTGTTTGCCTTCATCACCTCTTTTGACGAGGTCGTCGTAGTGCTCTTTGTTGGTTCTGCCGGTCAGAAGACATTGCCCTGGCAAATGTTCATCGGTTTGCGGGAGCAGATTTCGCCAACCATTCTGGCTGTGGCGACGCTGCTGGTGGCGATCTCCATCATGCTGCTGGCTACGGTAGAAATGCTGCGCCGCCGCTCCGAGCGTTTGCGCGGCATGTCGCCCAGCTGATCAATCCTTAGAAAACTCTATAAAAAAGGCCCCGATCCGGGGCCTTTTTTAATACCGGAAATACCCCAGAGTTGATTTGGCTGTAAGGCCAAAGCGGGGCGGCCGCCTCAAGACGTTGTCACCGCAGCTTTTGCAACAGCTGCAGGGACGCATAGCCGTCCGGCGTCAATCCTTTGGCAACCTGAAAGGCGCGCACAGCGCCGATGGTCTTTGGTCCGATTTTGCCATCGATGCCATCAGTGTCGAAACCCGCCCGGGTCAGCCGCTGCTGCATTTCTTCCCGCTCGGACAGGGTCAGTGCCCGGTCGCCGCGCGGCCAGTTGCCCTGGATCGGAGTGCCGCCCTTGATCCGGTCCGCCAGATGACCGACACCGATCACATAGGCATCTGCCGTGTTGTAGCGTTCCAGAACGGCGAAATTTTCAAAGATCATAAAGGCAGCCCCGGCACTGCCGGCGGGCAGCAGGATCGCTGCGGGACCGTGACCTGCCACCGGGCGCCCGTCCAGTCCTTTGACGCCAAGCGCGGCCCATTCCGAAGGCGGCTTCTCGATTTCCCGATCTGCCAGCGTGTAGTCAAATCCTTCAGGCAGGGAGACTTCCAAGCCCCAAGGCTGCCCTTTCACCCAGCCGAATTTATTAAGATAAGCCGCGGTTGAGGCCAGCGCATCAGCCGGGTTGTCCGACCAGATATCTCGCTTGCCATCGCCGGTGAAATCCACGGCGTAGTCCAGATACGACGTCGGGATGAACTGGGTGTGCCCCATGGCGCCGGCCCAGCTGCCGGTCATCTTGCGGGCGGCGACATCGCCGGCCTGCAGGATCTTCAGCGCAGCGACCAGCTGGCCCTCGAAAAATGCCCCGCGCCGGCCGTCAAAGGCCAGCGTCGCCAGGGACCGAACCACATCCATCTTGCCACGGAACGTGCCATAGCTGCTTTCCAGCCCCCAGATCGCCACAACGATCTCTTTTTCGACACCATATGCCGCTTCGATCCGATCCAGCCGGGCACGCTGCGCCTGCAGCGCCGCCTTGCCGTTTTTAACCCGCAGGTCCGAGGCGGCACTGTCCAGGTAGTCCCAGATCGTCTTGGTGAACTCCGACTGGTTGCGGTCGCGGCGGATCACCTCAGCATCAAAGCTGACCCCGGAAAATGCGCTGTCCAGCACCGGCGCGCTGACCCCCTGCACAATTGCCCGGTTACGGAACGCCATGATCCAGCCTTGGAAGTTCAGGTCCGCAGCGGCAAGTTCCGGCTTCAGGGGTTTAGAATCCGCTGGCCTTTCCGCAGGTCTCTGGGCAGTGGCCGCAGCCAATTGAATGCCTTCCCCTTGCCCCCCATCTTCGAAAAGCCCGGGACGCTGGGCGGGTCTCAGGGAACTGTCCGGTGCGGCCTCTGCCGCCATTGCGCCGCCTGCTACCAGGGACGCTGCAACCCATCTGCGCATGATGCACCTCATTATCACTGCTCCCCGCCAGTCTAACCGAGGTGCGGTTCTGGTAAAGAGGTCAGTCCTTGCATGTGCGGGGGGCCGCTTGCCGGTGTTCGTGGCGGAACTGCTCCAGTGCGTCCCGCAGCATCGGCACCCGCTGCGGACGGAAGCTTTGCCCTGTGATCTGCAGTGCTTGCATCCGGTCCAGCCGGAACACACGGATGGCTTCACGCAGGCAGCACCAGGCAATCAGCACAGTCGAGCGGTCAAAATAAACCACACTCAGCGGTTTCACCTGCCGCTCGGTCGCCGCGCCGTGCCCGTCAGTATAACCAAAGCGTACCTCCACCTCGTCCCAGGTGGCCTGGCGTAACTCCTGTGCCGAAATCGCGGGCGGGATAGGCCGGTCAAACCGGTAGGGTGCCAGCACCGCGTGGCGCAACCGGTGCGCCTGCCGCGACGGTAGCCGCGCCTGCAGCTTGCGCAGCGCTTCCGAAGCCGCTTTGGCCAGCTCGGGATCGCCGATCTGCTCGACTTCGCGCAGGCCCAGCACCAGCGCCTCCAGTTCCGTATCGCGAAACCCCATCGGCGGCAGGGCGTTGTCCTCGATCAGGGTGAACCCATAGCCCGCGGCGCCATCAATTACCGCGCCCATTTCGCGCAGGGTGGCAATGTCACGGTGGATGCTGCGGGCGGATATCCCCAGTTCCTCGCCCAGCCGCGCCGCGGTATGCGGGCCGGGGCCCAGGCGCAGGGCCTGCATCAGCTGAAAGAGTCGGTGGGTTCGGGACATGTCTGATCATTCTATGACTTAATGACAATTTCTGTCATTAGTAAGGTTTAGAGAAGGGCCGATTAAACGCAACGAACAGGATTTCTGCAATGCTTTCCCTCCTCACATTCCCCACCGGCTTCGGTTTGTTCAGCATCAGCCCCTTCTGCATTAAGTCCGCGATGATGCTGGAGCTGTCTGGCCAGCCATGGCAGCGCAGCGACCTTCTCGATCCCACCGGAATGCCGCACCGGAAACTGCCAGTACTGGAAACCCCGGAAGGCCAAATTTCCGACAGCGACGGCATCCGCGACTGGCTGGAGGCGCAGGGTGCCGATTTTGACACAGGGCTGGATGCGGCGTCCCGCGCCCAGGCGCGCGCTTGGGTCCGGCTGGCAGAATATCATCTGGGCCTGCACTTGCTGCAAATGCGCTGGAACGACGACACAGTCTGGCCGGAAGTGCGTGATCAGATCTTCCAGCCGGTTCCCGGCCCCATGCGGGAAGAGATCAGCGCCCCGGTCAGAAAAGAAATCCAGGACGGGCTGCACTGGCAAGGCGTCGCCCGGTTTAGCAATGCAGAGCGGTTGCGCCGACTGGAACAGGATCTGAAGGCCATCGCCGCGCTTGCCGCCGAACGCGGATTTCTGATGGGTGGCAAGATCTCCTCGGCAGATTTAAGCGTAGCGCCGTTTCTGATCTCCATGCTGCACACCTCTGAGGCTTCGGCGGTCAGCAATCACTTGCGAGACGACAAGGTTCTGTGCGCTTATTTGAGCCGTGTATTCGAAACGGTGCCCTTGCCATGAAACCTGCCTGTTCCCCCGCAGAGATCGAGGCCGCCTTTGCGGTCTCTGACCCGCTTGCGCGGGAAGGGCTGCTGCGGCTCCGGCAGCTGATAGTCAAAACCGCCTCCGAGACACCAGAAGCCGGGCGGGTGGAGGAAGTTCTACGCTGGGGGCAGCCATCCTACATAACGCCAGAAACCAAGACGGGTTCCACCATCAGGCTTGGGGTTCCGAAGGACGCGCGTTTCGCGCTGTTTGTGCATTGCCAAAGCCGGCTGATCCCGGAGTTTGCCGCGGCCTTCCCGGCCTGGGACCGGTTTGAGGGCACCCGTGCAGTTCTGTTCAATGATCCCGCCGAGGTCGAACCCATTCGTCATGGCTGGCTGATCAAGCGCGCCTTGACGTACCGTATCCGGCCGCCGCTGGAGATGCCGGCCTGACAAAATGCCGGGCTGTCCCCGCGGGGACAGCTGCTTAATCCCGCCGCTTGCGCTCTACCTTGCGTCTGACTTTGGCAGCCTTGTGCTTGGACTTTGCAGCTTTGCGCTTCACGGTCCGGCCTGCCGGGCTGCGCCGTCCGCCTTTGCGGGATCCGCCGCCCTTGGGCAGTTCCAGGTTTTCAATTGCAAGCAATTCCAGCTCCAGCCCGCCGGTCACCGGTGCTGCCTGAACCAGCCGCACGGTCACCCGCTGGCCGATGGCCAGGGTCATGCCGGTGTCTGCCCCCATCAGCGTGCCGGCCTGGGCGTCGAAATGGAAGAACTCCCGCCCGATCGAGCGGACAGGAACCAGCCCGTCGGCGCCGGTCTCGTCCAGTTTCACAAAGGCCCCGAACCGGGCAATGCCGCTGATCCGCCCCTCGAATTCATTGCCCACGCGTTCACTGAGGTATGAGGCCAAATAGCGGTCCGTGGTGTCGCGTTCCGCTATCATCGATCGCCGCTCGGTGTCGGAGATATGAGTGGCGGTCTCCTCCAGCCGTTCGATCTGGGCTGCATCCAGCCCATCGTCGCCCCAACCGTGCGAGGAGATGAGGGAACGGTGAACAATCAGGTCCGCATAGCGCCGGATCGGCGAGGTAAAATGCGCGTAGTTCTTGAGTGCCAGACCGAAATGGCCAAAGTTCTCCGGGTTGTAATAGGCCTGCTGCATCGACCGCAGGGTGGAGATATTGATCAGCTCCGCCTCATCGGTTCCCGCCGCGTGGTTCAGCAGCGCGTTCAGATGCCGGGTCTGCAGCACTTGGCCCTTGGCCAGGTTCAATCCCGCCGCGCGGGCGGTTTCGCGCAGTGCTTCCAGCTTCTCCTGCGCCGGTTCCTCATGCACCCGGAACAACAGCGGCGAGCGCTTTTTGATCAGCGTTTCCGCCGCGGCGACATTGGCAAGGATCATAAACTCCTCGATCAGCTTGTGCGCATCCAGCCGGTCGCGGAAGGCAACCGAAGTTACACTACCAGCGTCATCCAGTATGATTTTGCGTTCCGGCAGCTCCAGGTCCAGCGGCTCACGCACGGCTCTTGCCCTTTTTAGAGCCGCGTATGCCGCAAAAAGCGGCTTGATCACATCTTCCAGAAATGGCGTGGTCTTCTCGTTTGCATCGCCGTCCTGCGCGTCTTGCACCTCGGCGTAATGCAGCGAGGCGGCAGAGCGCATCAGCCCGCGCACAAACCGGTGCCCGATCTTGTTGCCTTCGGCGTCCACCTGCATACGCACCGCGATACAGGCACGCGGCACCCCTTCGTGCAGTGAACAGAGATCGCCTGACAGCCGGTCCGGCAGCATCGGCACAACCCGGTCGGGAAAATAGCTGGAGTTGCCGCGTTTGCGGGCTTCGCGGTCCAGTGCAGAGCCGGGGCGCACATAGGCGGCCACATCGGCAATCGCCACCCAAATCACATGGCCGCCCGGGTTCTTCGGGTCGTCGTCGGAATGGGCATAGCAGGCGTCGTCGTGGTCGCGCGCATCCGCCGGGTCGATGGTGACCAGGGGCAGCTCGCGCAGGTCTTCGCGGCCCTTGAGACCCATCGGCTTGGCGGCATCCGCCTCGGTCATGACCGGATCGGGGAAATGGTCAGGGATACCATGCTGGTGAATGGCAATCAGCGACACCGCCTTAGGTGCTGCCGGGTCGCCCAGCCGCTCCACGATCCGCGCCCGCGGTAACCCCATGCGGCCCTTGGGACCAGCCTGTTCGGCTTCGACCAGCTCGCCGTCTTTGGCGCCGTTTATGGCGTCCGGTGCCACCATCCATTCGCTGGACGCGGCCTTGTCGATCGGCACGATCCGCCCGCCTTCGGAGCCTGCGCGGAAGATGCCCAGCACCCGTCTCGGGTTGCTGCCGATGCGGCGGATCAGCCGGGCTTCGTAGTTGTGGTCCTGATCCGGAACCTGCTGCAGCTTTACCAGGATCTTGTCGCCTTCACCCAAGGCCGGATCCGAGGCGCGGGGGAGGATCAGGATGACTGGCTCCACGCCCTCGCCATGCCACTCCAGCGGGCGTCCGTAGAGATCGCCATCAGCGTCCGGTGCCTTGACCTGCAGCACGGTCACAGGCGGCAGCTGGTCCGGGTCGCGGTAGGTCTTCTTGCGCTTATGCAAGTGGCCCTCGGCCTCCAGCTCCTTGAGGATGCGCTTGAGGTCGATGCGGTCGGCGCCCTTAATGCCAAAGGCCTTGGCGATGTCGCGCTTGGAGGTATGGGTCGGGTTGGCGGAGATCCAGTCGAGGATTTCGGCCTTGGAGGGAATACGGCTCATGTCTTCCGCCCTAGCACGGCGGGCGGGCGGCGTCATGGTGAAAAGCGTGCCGTCAGCGCTGCGGCAGATCCGCGGCCGTGTCGACGTCACGCAGGGTATCGGTCAGCGCGATGCGCCAGCCGGGCAGGGTTTGCAACGTGTCCGCCAGCGCGTGTTCGCTGGACCAGCGGGTGTATTCGAACAGTCTGTGCGGCAGTCGGGCCGGGTGTTTTGCACCAACCAGCCAATAGCCGCCGTCGTCCGCGGGGCCAAAGGCGGCGTCATGCCCGCCAAGGGCGGTGAAGGCCCGGGCGATGTGGGCGCGGGTGATGCCAGGGATGTCGGCGCCGATCAGGCAGGCAGGGCCGGGGGCAGATTGCAGCATCCGCTTCATCCGCTGACCCAGGTCGCCGCCGCCTTGCGGCAAGCGGGGCAGATCAGCAGGCCAGACCTTTGAATTCACCGCGATGTCGGGAGCTGCCGCCAGCACAATCCGCCAGCGCGGATCGCGCAATCGCCGCATCAGCCGGGCGGATTGGTGGCGGAACCACCAGGTTGCCGGGATCACGCCGATGTCCCGGGCCAGCCGGGTTTTCACCCGGCCAGGGCGCGGCTCCTTAACCATGATGATCAGGGTGCGTTTCACGTGAAATCAAGCACCATGTCCCGGTGATCGATGCCGGCATCGTCATAGACCGGACCGAAGGCGGTGAAGCCAAGCTTTTCGTAGAACCCGATGGCATGGAGCTGCGCGCCCAGTTTGGCTTTGGCAGTGCGGGGGCGGGCCTGAGCCGTTTCAACCGCCGCCTCGATCAGCTTGGCACCGAGGCCGGTGCCGCGGGTGGACGGCAGCACGCAGACCCGGCCGATCTTGGCAGTGTCACCGTTGAAGACAATCCGCGCGGCTCCGACGGGGGTGCCGTCCTGAACCGCCAGCAGATGCGTCGCAGCGTCATCCAGCGCGTCCTGTTCCATGTCCGCCGGCACGCCTTGCTCCACCACGAACACCTGGTGGCGCAGGGAAAAGCAGGTTTCAAGATCGTCCGTGACAGCGATGTTCAGGTTCATGCAAAATAATCCTGCAGGATCCGGGTGTAGATAGATTTCAGCTGGTGGATCTGGGCCACTTCCACCCGTTCATCCACCTGATGCATGGTTTTGCCGACCAGGCCGAATTCCACCACCGGGCAGTGATTCTTGACGAAGCGCGCATCGGAGGTGCCGCCGGTGGTCGACAGTTCGGGCTTGCGGCCGGTTTCCGCCTCGACCGATGCTGAAACCAGATCTGACAGCGCTCCTGGCGGGGTGATAAAGCTTTCGCCGGAGACCTGCACATCGATCCCGATTTCAACGCCGAACTCCGCCGCCACTTTGCCAGCCTCGCCTTGCAGCCACTCTGTCAGGCTGACGCCGCTGTGGGAGTCATTGAAACGGATGTTGACGGTTGAGGCCGCCTGCGCCGGGATCACGTTGGTGGCCGGGTTGCCGGTGTCAATGGTAACGACCGCCAGCGTCGAGGCATCAAAATGATCGGTGCCCTGGTCCAGTTCATGGCTGGCCAGCCGATCCATCAGCCGCACCATCGCGTTCAGCGGGTTATTGGCGCGGTGCGGGTAGGCCGAATGCCCCTGCACACCAGTCACCGTGAACCAGGCGGTCAGTGAACCGCGGCGGCCGATCTTGATCATTTCCCCCATCTCGTCGGGACAAGTAGGTTCACCCACCAGGCAGACGGACATCTGTTCGCCCGTGCGCTCCATGTAGTCCAGCAGCGCGGTGGTTCCGTCCACAGCATCGCCTTCCTCGTCGCCGGTGATGGTCAGGATGATGGCGCCGTCCGGGGGGGTGACCTTCACAAAATCAATGGCGGCGGCGGCGAAGGCGGCGACCCCCGATTTCATGTCGGTGGATCCGCGCCCGTACATAAACCCGTCTTTTTCTTCGGCGCCGAAAGGCGGCATGGTCCAGGCGGCCTCATCCCCTAGCGGCACCACATCAGTATGGCCGTTGAAGCCGAAGGTTTTGGCGTGGCCTTTGGCGCCCCATCGGGCAAACAGGTTGCTGACATCGCCGCGGTCTGTCCGGGTGCACTGAAAATCAGCCTCGCTCAGCAGTTTCTCCAACAGCACCAGTGCGCCGCCTTCTTCGGGCGTCACTGACGGGCAGCGGATCAGATCGGCGGTCAGGCGGGCGGGATCGGTTTGCGGCATGGGCGGGTTCCTCACTTTCCGGTTGGCACAGGCCTAGCGCGGATCGGGGCGCGGTGCAATTCACAGAGCCATCAGAAAATGTGGCGCAAAAGCAGCGGTTTCACGGGTGACCGCGCGCACACCCAGCGACACCGGCGTGATCCTGTCCACCGGGCGGGCCGGTCACTTCACCCGCTCCGGTGGCGCCCCCAACCGTTCTACTCAGATGTCGACCGACACGTCCGGCGAAAACAACACTGCTGGCTTCAATGCAGCTGCCGTCAAGAGGTGCCTTTGCGCCGGTGCGCCTCAGGGCACCGCTCTGCCGGGCGCGTCAGACACGCCGCTGATCACTTGCTTTCAGGCGGTGCTGCCGCATCATGAGCCGCCGCTGGCAGTCGGTACCCTGCCCGAGCACCGGCAGCCGAGATTCCCGGAGCTGCGGGCCTTGGAGGCCGCGATGCCGGGCGAACAGCGGACGGCCCGAAACAGCTCCAGCTTCGACTCCGGCCTTTCCCGCCAAGGCGCTTGCGTGAAAAAGGGTAACCGCATAAGGACGTTAAAACTGTCCCAGAGGCCTGACCCGAGCGTTCCCGTGCTGTATCTCCGCCTGACAACCGCCGCCCTGTTCCTGATTTGGGGGCAATTGCTGTCTGCGCAGGTGCTGACGGTCAACACGGTCACCCGGCCGCCGTTTTCGATGGTAGAGGAAGGCCGCGACACCGGCTTTTCCCTGGAACTCCTGAAAATTCTGGCGGAGCGGCTGGAGTGGGACTACCAAGTCAACCGCACGAACAGCTTTGCGGAGATGCTGGACGGGGTGCGGCGCGGCGAGGCGGATCTGGCCGTTGCTAATATCTCCATTACCGCCGCGCGCGAAGTGGTGATGGACTTCAGCCAGCCCATTTTCGAAAGCGGCCTGCAGATCATGGTTCAGGCCGATGAAGTCCGTCAGCCGTCGCTGATGCGGGCGCTGCTGTCCTGGGACCTGGCTGCGGCGATCGGCATTGCCTTCTTGCTGCTGTTCGGCGGCGGCATGCTGATGTGGGCCTTCGAGCGCCGCGCCCAGCCCTATTTCGACCGCCCCTTGAAGGAAGCCTGGTTCCCTTCCTTCTGGTGGGCGCTGAACCTGGTGGTGAACGGCGGATTCGAGGAACGGGTGCCGCGCACGCCGGTGGGCCGGATGTTCGGCGTGGTTCTGGTTGTGTCTTCGCTGTTCATCGTTTCGGTCTTTGTCGCCAAGATCACCGCTGTAATGACGGTGGAGGCGATCAGCGGCTCGGTGAACTCGGTGAACGACCTTTATGGAAGATCCGTAGGAACCATTGGCGGGTCGACCGCGGCGGGCTTCCTTGACCGTCGTGAGATCGACTATTCGGCCTATTCCGGGCTGGCGGAAATGCTGGCCGGCTTTGAAACCGGCGAGGTGAAGGCGCTGGTTTTTGATGCGCCGGTGCTGAATTTCTACGTCCGGCAGGGCGGCCACCAGTACGGCCATACTATTGGCCAGCCCTTTTTGCGCGAGAATTACGGGCTGGTGTTCCCGGCTGGCTCACCGCTGGTGGAAGAGATCAATCGGGCGCTGCTGGCATTGCAGGAGGACGGCAGCTATGACGCCCTTTACCGCGAATGGTTCGGTAGCCGGAACTGACGCCCGCAGTTAGTGAAAGACCGGCTCCTCGCCGTCGAAGAACGGCGTCATCTGGGCGACGATCACGGCGTTCTCTTCCAGCGCCCGCTGCATCAGCGCGCGCTCCTCGTCACCGATCTCATGGCCTTCGGCTTCGCGTTCTTCCAGGGTGCCATAGCCGGTGACATCAAGCGGCGCGGTATCGGCCTGCTTGAGGATCGCCACGGTTTCGCGCACCGCCTCAGCCTCATCCACGCCGGAGGCATAGATCATCAGCGCCGCACCGGTGGCACCATCTGGCAGGCCGTCGCCGTCCTTGCGCCCGATCTGGACAAGCAGGGTATAAACTTGCTGGCGGGAGGGTTTCTTCTTTTCCATGCCGCCGCCATAGCGCCGGGGCAGGGGGGTGGTCAATCAAATAGCGGCAGCGGGACTTAGGGCCCGGATGAACGGATGGCTTGCAGCGGCGGGTGGCGGCATATTATGTCTATGCTTATCTGCTCCCGAAAAGGACCTGCCGATGCGCATCTCCGCTCTTTCTGCCCAGCCGGTACCTTGGAAAAACGGCGGCGGCGTGACCCGCGAGCTGGCGGTACACCAAGAAGGCGGCCAAATGATCTGGCGCCTAAGCCTGGCGGATATCGATCAAAGCGGCCGGTTCTCTGCCTTTCCGGGCCTTGCGCGCATCCATTGCATCGTCGAGGGGGCCGGGCACGTCCTGTCGAACAGCGGGACACGCCTGGAGGCCCGCCCGCTGCATCCATTGCGGTTTGACGGCGGGCTGGAACTGGAGTGCCGCCTGCGCGACGGGCCCAGCAAGGCGTTCAACGTGATCTATGATCCGGCAAGGGTCACGGCAGAGGCCGGGATTTTAAGGGATGGGGCGCTGCCTGCCTTTGCGGACCACCACGTGCTGTTTGTTGTTGCCGGCAGATTGGAGATAGCAGGCAGGGGGCATTTTACCGCGGGTGAGGGGATCGTAATGGAGAACGCCACCAGCGGAGTGGTTTCCGATGGCGGCGCGATCATCCAAGTGCAGTTCTTGCCGGTTTAGAGGCTGTTTAGCAGCTCCTTGATTGCACTTCGGTATCCCGCAACCACGCTGTCGCGGGCGATGTGGCGTCCCTGCTGGACCACATGGCGGCCGGCGCTCCAGACATCGGTCACGGAGTCGTCACCCGCCGCAAAACACAACCCGTCCAGCATCTGCTCCGGCTTCAGTGCGCACAGCGCGGGCACGCCGCTGTCAAGGGCCACCAGATCCGCCAATGCACCTTCTTCGATCCGGCCGGCATCGCGGCCCAGGGCCTGCGCACCGCCCTTGGCTGCGCCCAAGTACAGCGTCTCGCCCACCGAGCCTTCGCCGGGCACCAGCACGTTGCGGGCCAGATCCCGCAGGCGCTGGGAATACTCCAGCGTGCGCAACTCCTCGGGCAGTGAAATCCGCACGTTGGAGTCTGATCCGACTCCGAACAGGCCATCATGAGCCAGGTATTCCACCCCGTTGAACGGGCCGTCGCCGAGGTTTGCCTCGGTGATCGGGCACAGGCCTGCGACGGCGCCGGACCGGGCCATGCCCACGGTCTCGGCGCTGGTCATATGGGTTGCGTGGATCAGGCACCATTTGCCGTCAACCGGGGCGTTGCCTAGCAGCCATTCGACCGGCCGCGCCCCCAGCCAATCACTAATGTCGGCGACTTCCTTGGGCTGCTCGGAGATATGGATATGCACCGGCAGCCCGTCCTGGATCTGCAGCACTGCTGCCAGGTCCTCGGGGCAGGTGGCGCGCAGCGAGTGCGGTGCGATACCGACGCAGGCGTCCTGCGGCAGCTCCCGTGCCGCAATATCACGGGCGCGGGCGGCGAGATCAGCGAACTCAGCCACAGAATTGCCGAACCGCTGCTGACCACCGTTCAAAGCCTGTTTTCCGGCTCCGCCGTAGGTATAGAGCACCGGCAGATGGGTGAGGCCGATGCCGGTCTGGCTGGCAGCGGCAAAGACCCGCTCGCTGAGCTCGGTCATTGAACCAAAATGCGCACCGCCCGGCTGGTGGTGGACATAATGGAACTCGCCGACAGATGCGTAACCGGCTTCCAGCATCTCCATGAACACCAGCGCCGCAATGGCCTCGTACTGTTCCGGGGTGATGCGGTCCATGAAACGGTACATCAGCTCGCGCCAGGTCCAGAAGCTGTCCTTTCCGGCGGCACGGTATTCGGTCATGCCGGCCATTGCGCGCTGGAAGGTGTGGGAATGCAGGTTGCCCAGTGATGGCAGCAGCACATCTGCCGGCGTATCACCCGGCTGCGCCTGGGCATTGGTTTCCAGGGAGGAGATCCGGCCGTTGTCAACCGTCAGCCGGAGGTTCTCTGCCCACCCTTGGGGCAGGCGGGCGTGCTGGGCGAATATCGTCTGCATGAGACCCTCTTATGTGTAGATATAATGTTAATAGCTGCATGTTTATTATGCTGCAAGAGTATTGCGCAGGAGGGGCGCTGCCCCTCGGCCTGGCGGCCTCGCCCCGGAGTATTGGGAACCATACAGAAGCTGGTGCATCTGCTGAAACGAAAAACGCGCCCGGTGAGGGGCGCGTTCTATGAGGTTTGAACTGTGACGCGGGTCAGTCGCGCAGCAGTTCGTTGATGCCGGTCTTGGAGCGGGTCTTCTCATCAACCCGCTTCACAATCACCGCGCAGTAGAGGCTGATGTTGTTCTTGGAGGGCATCGAGCCTGCCACCACAACCGAATAGGGCGGCACTTCACCATAGGTCACTTCGCCGGTCTCGCGGTCAACGATTTTGGTCGACTTGCCGATGAACACGCCCATGCCCAGAACCGAGCCTTCGCGCACGATGCAACCCTCGACCACTTCGGAGCGGGCGCCGATGAAGCAGTTGTCCTCGATGATGGTGGGGCCGGCCTGCATCGGCTCCAGCACGCCGCCGATACCGACGCCGCCGGAAAGGTGCACGTTC
This sequence comes from Leisingera sp. SA215, assembly GCF_055902035.1. Taxonomy (NCBI): domain Bacteria; kingdom Pseudomonadati; phylum Pseudomonadota; class Alphaproteobacteria; order Rhodobacterales; family Roseobacteraceae; genus Leisingera; species Leisingera sp. SA215. Next base: position 32,605 of record NZ_JBVVXU010000014.1, read on the forward strand.
TTGCCGATCTGCGCGCAGGAGCCCACGGTGGCCCAGGTGTCAACCATAGTGCCTTCGCCGACATATGCGCCGAGGTTCACGAAAGAGGGCATCAGCACAGCACCAGGCGCGACATAGGCGGATTTGCGGACGACGCAGTTGGGGACTGCGCGGAAACCAGCGGATTTCCACTGGTCTTCATCCCAGCCGGCAAACTTGCTGTCGACCTTGTCCCACCAGCCGCCGGCCTGCGGGCCGCCTTCTTGGATTTCCATATCCTTGATGCGGAAGCCCAGCAAAACCGCCTTCTTCGCCCACTGATTCACATGCCAGTCGCCGCTGTCCAGCTTCTCGGCCACGCGCAGAGATCCGGAATCCAGCGCGTTCAGAGTGTCTTCAATGGCTTCACGGGTCTCGCCGGTGGTGGCGGGGGTGATGGTGTCGCGCGCCTCCCAGGCGGCTTCGATTGCTGCTTCCAGCTGGGCGTTGGACATGGGGGTTCCTCCGGCATCCGTTAGATTCGGGGTTACATAGCGGCAATCTGCCCGCAGGTCATGTCCGGATTGCGTCCAAATTGCCGCTCCGCACGGCGTTTTGCCTGCTGTCAGCGCACCCGGCGCAGGTGGCGGCGCAGGATTTCGCAGGCTCCGGCCGCGTCGCGGCGGACCATCGCCTGAACGATTGCGGCATGGTCGCTGTCCACCCGGCGGGTCCATCGGTGCTGCCAGTTGGCGAACAGATGGCGGGCTGCAGCGATGTGCAGATCGTCGATCGAGGCCAGCAGCCGCGGCATTGCGCAGGGGGTCAGTATCACCTTGTGAAAGGTGCGGTTTAACCGTTCCCAACTGGCCATATCCTCCGCCGCATCACAGGCCAGACGGGCGGACTCGGCGGTTTCGACGTCCTCGGGTGTGAGGCGGCCGAATGCATGTGTGAGGGCCAGAACCTCCAGCGCGACCCGCATCTCGATCACTTCGCGGATTTCGGAAGGGTCCAGGGCGCTGACACGGGTGCCGCGGCGGGGTTCGGATTTGGCGAGCCCATGCGCCTCCAGCCGCAGCAAGGCTTCGCGCACGGGCACATGACTTGCCTCAAACTCGCGTGCGATATGGTCCTGGCGCAGCCTTTCGCCGGCTGGGAGGCTGCCGGTAATGATGCGCTCGCTCAAGCTTTGATAAATCGTGTCGGCAATGGTTTCGGACATGTATTGGCGATACCGGGGCCGCCTCCTGCCCGCAAGGATTATCCCAAGGGATCCGGGGCTATGTTGCCGCCGCAGATCAGTACTGCCACACGCTCGCCGGGCGCAGGGCGGTAGGCGCCGCACATCAGCGCAGCCAGAGCGGTGGCACCTGCGGGTTCGGCCAGGATCCGCCGCTCGCGCCACAGTGCGGTCTGGGCATTGGCGATGGCGCTGTCCGGTACGGTCACCGATGTCAGGTCTTGTGCCGACGCAAGCTCGAAACAGATGGCGCCGATGCGTTTAGCGCCAAGGGCGTTGGCCGCAATGCCGGAGACGTCCACATCCACCGGTTGGCGGGCCTGCAATGCCGCATGCAGAGCGCAGGAGGTTCCGGGCTCTACCGCAACGATCTTCTTTGTGCCGTGGAACCAGGCCAGCGCGCCGGCAATCAGCCCTCCGCCGCCCACCGCGATCAGGAGGGTATCCGCCTCAAGGCCTTGGGCCTGCCATTCGGCAAAGCAGGTGCCCTGGCCCGCAACGGTGGCGGGTGCATCATAGGCGTGGACCTGCATGGCGCCGGTTGCAGCTTCGTAGGACTGTGCTTGCTCCAATGCATTGGCATAGGCACCAGGCACGACCTGCAGATCGGCGCCCGTGCTTTCGATCAGGGAAATTTTGGCAGGGCCGGCCATTTCGGGCACATAGACCCGGGCCTTGTGGCCCAGCTGATGCGCGGCATAGGCCGCGGCGGCGCCGTGGTTGCCGCCGGAAGCTGCCACCAATCCGGCCGGGGGCACTGGCCGGCTCAGCAATGTGTTGAAGGCACCGCGCGCCTTGAAGCTGCCGGTATGCTGCAAATGCTCCAGCTTCAGCGCCACCGGGAAACCCAATCCGAAGCCCTGCGTTTGCATCACCGGGGTCTGCTGCACATAGGGGCCAATGCGTTCTGCCGCGTTCCTGATTTCTGCCTGCCAGTCCATTTGCCGTGCTCCTTGTGTGCCGCGGTGGAACCTTAGCCATGCGGTCGCCGGGTGCAAGCGGGCAGTGGCATTTCCTGCATTCTTGATTGGCGCTAACGGCCAAGGGCGGCTACAAAGGGAGACCTGTTTATTAACTTGGGACTTTCTATGACCGAAGACCGCCACAGCCGTTTCCGCGATGCCCATTCCGACCGGGACCAGGCCGAGCATGTGCCTGCCACGCCGCAGACCCAGGCGCCTGCCTACCGGCTTGCCTTTGCCGATGAAGAGTTTCTGTGCCGCGAGGAACTGCGCCCGGTGCGGCTGCAGCTGGAGCTGCTGAAGCCGGAGTTGATGCTGAACGAGCATGGCATTGAAAGCACCATCGTGATGTTCGGCGGCGCCCGCATTCCGGATCCCGAGCACAAGGATCAGGCGCGGACCCAAACGCTGGCGGATCTGTCGCATTTCTATGATGAGGCGCGCGAGTTCGCCCGGCTGATGACTGAAAAGTCGATGCAAAGCGGCGGCCGCCAGAATGTGATCGTAACCGGCGGTGGTCCTGGTGTGATGGAGGCGGGCAATCGCGGCGCATTGGAAGCAGGCGGCCAGTCCATTGGCCTATCAATCGTGCTGCCGCATGAGCAGGCGCCCAACGGCTATGTGACGCCGGACCTCAGCTTTAATTTTCACTACTTCGCGATCCGCAAGATGCATTTTCTGATGCGGGCGCGGGCTATAACCGTGTTTCCTGGCGGTTTTGGCACCTTGGATGAGCTGTTCGAAAGCCTGACGCTGATCCAGACCGGCCGGATGGAACGGGTTCCTTTCTTGCTGTTTGGCAAGGCGTTCTGGGACAAGATCATTAATTGGGAGGCGCTGGCCGATGCCGGCACCATTTCGGATCAGGATCTGGACCTGTTCCGCGTGGTCGACACCGCCAAGCAAGCGGTGGAGGTTATCGACAACTGGGAGCCCGCGCCGCCGCGCGACAGCCTGCCCGGGCGCGACCGCTAAGCGCCGTCTGCATTGCAGCTGCTGCCAGAATCAGGCGAATTCCGGCGGCAGCCTACCAATCTCGTCACCGGTGGTGAGCCGGGTGAGTATCTGGGCGCCTTCAATGGTTTTTACAGAATAACCGTAGCCGCGCAGCCGGAATTGCCATTCGCGCGGGCTGAGTGCCTTTTCCCGTTCGCGGCGGATAAAGTCCAGCATGCTGGGGTCGATCGGGGCAGTCTTGCGTTCCATCGGAGCCATTGTAGAGTCCTTTTGAAAGTGGATTGTCCGTGTGTACGAAACTGTTGTCAGCAGGCGGCGGAATTTCAGCTGTATTGTGGAAAGAATGCGGCGGGCTGATCCGCGCACCGGAGTGCGGCTCTTGCGCAACACCTCTCAGGTGTCAGCCACAGCATTCCTTTTCCAAACAGCTGAAACCGGGTGTTAATTTCGCCGCGAAATCCCGAATCCAGTCCCCTCAACTCCTTTCAGCTGTCCACCTTGGCCGCCATGTCATGAAAACGTCATGCTGCAAAGCCGGGCTTCTGTGATAACGTCTAGGCAGAATCCTCCAAGACAGAATTTGGCGTTCACTCTCTCAGTGCCCCTGCCTATCGCGACTCCAGCAAGCACGCGCGTAAGCAAGATTGGATTGTTTTGATAATTGCCAGTTCCAGGGAAAAGATGCCTGAAACCTCTGTGCGTGCTGCCGAGTATGTTCGCGTGTCGACGGACCATCCGCGCTATTCCACGGAAATCCAGGCCGAAGCGATAAGAGCCTATGCTGCACGTCGCAACATGGAGGTGGTTCGAACCTTTGCGGATCAAGGGAAGAGCGGCCTGCGTATTGAGGGGCATGACGCGCTGCAATCTCTGGTCGAGCTGGTCAACTCAGGAACGGCCGATTTCGATGCAATCCTCGTCTACGATGTGAGCCGTTGGAGCCTGTTCAAGGATGCGGATGAAGGTGCATATTTGAGTACATGTGCCGCCGCGCTGACATTGAGGTCCACTATTGCGCAGACCAATTCGACAATGACGGAGGTACGGTTGCCAACATCGTCAAAAGCGTCAAGCGCGCTATGGCGGGAGACTATAGCCAAGAGCCAACGACGAAAGTCTTTGCAGGCAAATGCCGGCTGATCGAAAAAGGCTATCGGCAAGGCTGGCCTGCTGGCTACGGTCTCCGTAGGCTCCTGAACAATTCGCAGCTGCGGCCAGCGCCATCGCCACCCGGCATGCGAAGCTCTCTGACAAGGAAATGTTCGACTGGCTTAAGCATCTGCTTAGTGAACAGGGAGCGCTGTCGGGCCTCATCATCAATGAAGCCGCTGACCTTCCCTCAAGCAGCGCCAATTCCTCCCGGTCTGGCAGCTTTCTGCGGGCAGACACTCTCGTTGGCTACCATCCCCGGCGAGACTGCCGCTACATCGAAATCAACCGCAGGCTCCGGGAAATGCATCCGAGTATTGTCCAGGACGTCCTGAACGGCATTCACGCCGGTGGCGGCCGTGTTGTCAATGAAACCTCCGGCCTCCTGAGGCTCAACGAGGAGCTTACGCTTTCCATTGCCGTCGCTCGCTGCACCCGTCAGAAAATGGAAGTGTCTCGCGGAAAGAATTGGCGAGAATGGAGCATGAACTTGCCAGCCTGCAATCTCAGCTCAAAGTGTTCGTAGATACATTTGGTCTCGACATGCGCTACCTGACCGTCGTACGCGGCTACCTTTTTAGGCAGCTGAACAACCCGAACATCGTCACGTGGATTCACGAGAACAGGGCGGAGTATTTACGAGAGTTTGAAAAGATCTCTGAAAGCAAGCTGGAAGCAGGAGAAGACAGCCACGAGATCAAAAACTTTGGGGACCCGGACCCAGGACTTCGAAGCGCGGGAACCATGGGAGACGCCGTACGGTAGGGCGGATCGAGCATGGTGGCAGGAAGGGCGGCGATCCGGCTGGAGCTTGCCATGCAGGTCCATAAGCCCGGCCGCGAGGCGTAACGCGCCCGCTGAATTTTAAGAATTGGGGCCTGCTGATGCAGGTCACCCACTTATGCTCAGCCGCCAGTCATGGAACTTTTCGCAATACTTCCTTCGGCGTTGGTATTCTTGATGGCGCTGTCTTTGAGCCATCAGAACGGCCACGTTGCAGGCCAAGTAGTTTTCCCTCAGGACCACATTCTGCCCCGGAAGAAGGCGGGTTTTCCGGGTTTTACATCGTCAACCCGGAAAACAGATAGTGTGATTTTCGGAAGATGCATGGTGTGTCTGACATCGGGCATTGAGGCGCCGTGATAACGCCGGCCGGAGAACCGGCGGGAAAGCGGACTTCAGCAGGCAGATTTCACGCAGTAGTTTGCCATTTTCTGGAAATTGTCATTCTTCGCTCGGTTTGAAGCTAAAAGCGGGCCAAACTCGGCCATATTTGCAGGCAAAAACTTACCGGTGACCGAATAGTGGAGGCAGCTGATGTCCGAAGTTACAGATTACACGGCTCTATTAGCATATACATCGGACTTCAGGCTCCGCTGGAACAGCCTGACTGATCTCGGCACTCAAACTGTGGTGACATACAGCTTTGTTGAAAGCGGCGACCTGGGGAATGCGGCAGACGACCCTTATAATGCCACCAGCTATTGGTCCTTCAACAGCACGCAGCGCGACTATTTCCGCCAGGCTCTCGCGGAGTATGAGGACGCTTGCGGATTGCTGTTTGTCGAAACAGACAGACCGGCTATGATCAACGCCTTTGGCTACAACGGCGGCTCTGCTGCAGGCTGGGCGGATCTTGCCTGGTCCAGCTCCTACTCCACCAATGAGGGAGAGCTGGCGATCGCGGGCAGCAGCATGGCGCCGGGGTCCTACGGATATGAAACGGTGCTGCATGAGATCGGTCATGCACTCGGTCTTGAGCATCCGCATGACGGTGAAGATACGCTGGCCGACCACCTGGACGACCAGGAACATACCGTGATGACCTACAACTATGCCGGCTATAGCGTCACGGAGCTGGGGATTTTTGATGTGCAAGCCGTGATCCATCTTTACGGCGATACCGGCGGAACCGCAGGATGGAGAGCTTACGCCAATTCGGCGGGCGACGTTGTGATCAAGGCCAGCAGTCGCGCAGAAACTGTATTGGCGACCGGGCAGGATACCAAGATTTATGCCAAGGGCGGCGAAGATACAGTCATCGGACGCGAAGCGGATGACCGCCTGTTCGGCGGCGGTGGCGCTGACAGTCTTATCGGCGGCTATGGCGAAGACAGGCTAGCGGGCGGCAAGGGCTCGGATATTCTGATCGGCGGCTTGGATGAGACCGATTATTCTGGCGACAACGGTGAAGACGATATTTTGAAAGGGCATGGCGGCAGGGACACGCTTTACGGCGGTCAAGGGGATGACAGGCTGATCGGCGGCCACGGTAAAGACCGCCTTGTCGGCGGCGAAGGGGCTGACGTCCTGACGGGCGGCAAACATGCGGATGTCTTTGTGTTCGTGTCCGCCGATTATTGGGATGACCAAGTCATTAAAGATTTTGGCAAGGGCAGTGACCGGATCGAGTTCTTGGACACCTCAATAGACGATTTCAGCGATCTGACCATCACGCAGGTAAATGGCAACACGCTGATCGACTACTACAGCAGTTTCAATATCGAGCTGACCGGCTACACGAGCACGCTTACAGAGGACCACTTTTTGTTTACCTGATAGGGCAAGCCGGGGACCCTGCCGCGCCGGGGCGGAGCCGGGGTTACTTCAACCCGGCTTCGGCCTCAATCTGCTTGCGGCTCTTGCGGGCGCGCTCGGTCGCCGATTTCAGCTGGCCGCAGGCAGCCATGATGTCATCGCCGCGGGTTTTGCGGATCGGCGAGGCATAGCCGGCCTGATAGACAATATTGGCAAAGGCGTGAATGCGGTTGTTCGAGGACCGCTTATACGGGCTGCCGGGCCATTCGTTGAACGGGATCAGGTTGATCTTGGCCGGAATATTGTAGCGCTTGATGTGGTCGATCAGCCGGTGCGCGTCCTCGTCAGTGTCGTTGACCCCGTCCAGCATCACATATTCAAAGGTGATCCGCTCGGAGTTCGAGACCTTCGGGTAGTCCGCCAGCGCCTGCAGAAGCGTGTCGATGTTCCAGCGCTTGTTGATCGGCACCAGCACATCGCGGGTCTCATTCGTGGTCGCATGGAAGGAAATCGCCAGCAGGCAGCCGATTTCCTCTGCCGTGCGGGCAATCTCGGGAACGACGCCGGAGGTCGAAAGCGTAATCCTGCGGCGGCTTAATGAGATGCCCTCGGGATCCATCGCAATCTTCATCGCATCGCGCACGTTGTCGAAATTGTACAGCGGCTCACCCATGCCCATCAGCACGATGTTCGAGAGCAGGCGGGTTTCGTCTTTGGGCGCACCCGGCACCGGCCATTCCTCCAGATCGTCGCGCGCCATCATCACCTGGCCGACAATCTCGGCCGGGGTCAGGTTGCGCACCAGCTTCTGAGTGCCGGTATGGCAGAAGGTGCAGGTCAAGGTGCATCCCACCTGGGATGAAATACACAGCGTGCCGCGGCCGTCTTCGGGGATGTAGACGACTTCGACCTCATGTCCGCCATTGATCCGTACCAGATACTTGCGGGTGCCGTCGGTGGAGACCTGTTTGCTCACCACTTCGGGGATGCGGACTTCGAATATGTCCGCCAGTTCCGCGCGATAGGCTTTGGCCAGATTGGTCATATCCGCGAAATCGCGTTTGCCCCACTGGTAGATCCACTGCCAAATCTGGCCGACCCGCATCTTGGCCTGTTTTTCCGGGGTACCATGTTCGATCAGAACCTCGCGCATGCGCTCGCGGGTGAGGCCGACAAGATTGACCTTGCCGCCCTCGGGGTCCTTTCTAGGCAGGGTCAAAACGTCTTGGGTGATCGGCGCGCTGGCGGTCATTGGCTTTAGCCTCGGTGCTGGTGGGCGGATGCGGCTCTATATAGGATTCCCGCGGAAGATCAAAAGGAATCCTTGAAAACAAGTTTCGGGCCGCAGCACTGCTCAGTGCCTAATTGGAAAACCGCACCAGTTCCTCCACCCGGGCACGCCCCAGGCTCGTCCAGCAGGCCCGCGTTGCAATTCCTGCGTCTTCGCGCACCGCATGGGCTTCGCCGGCAAAGGCGCAATGGGCAGTCCGGAATGCTTCCCATGCGGTTTGACTTTGCTTCAGCGCAGCCTCCATTGCTGTACCGCCCTTGGTGTTGTCGCGCTCTGCAGCCGCGACCATTGCGGTTTCCAGCGCGTTGAACAGTGCGGCTTCAACACCTTCTTCATCTTCAGCCACACAGGTGCCGATTTCCTCCTGGCTGCCCGCGCCGCATTCCAGCGCTGGATTGGCAAAAGCGGGTTGCAAAAACAACGCAACTGCAAGGCAAGCGCACGGGAGACTGGCTGAGTCCGGCATGGCAAGCACCTCCTGCCGGCTATGCTACGCCGCTTGCAGCCTTCAAACAAGAAAACACCGGCACGGGCCGGGGCTTGGAATGTTTCCGCCCGGCGCCAGAGGTTACTTGCTGCAGCGCTTTTCCGCATCTTCCAAGGCAGCCGTGAAGCCCAGCAGCGAAAAGCTGTCCTTGGTTTGGGTGCCCCGGGCCGATCGTGCGGTCAGCACCGCATTGGCGCCGCGCTTCATGGCTGTAACGATCTTGGCATCATCCGCAGGGGTTGCCGGCCAGGCCCATTCGCCCTCCGTGAATAATTCAAACTCGGATTCGCCGATGGCCATGTTCACGGTGGAACCCGGCGCAAACGGATACCCGCCGGTAAAGCTGACTTCACCCTTGGGGGCATCGCTGCTGCGGAAGGTGACAAACAGCTGGATCTCGCTGCGGCGCACTGCCACGACGCGGCCGTCGCGGGTGTTCACAGTTTCCTTTGGTGCGGAAACCCCCCAGCACTCGTTGGGGTTGTCGCCCTCAAAAACGCTCCAGTCCACCTTGGCTGCAACCCGGTTGTTGGAGGTTGCTTGCGCTGTTGCGGTGGATGCCAATGCTGCCAGACACAGGCCCGCAACCACGCGGGCAAGTTTCAATGCCATTTGTCCCGACTCCAAGACTGTTCTCTAAACCTCAAATACCAAGCAAAGGGCCTGCAGCGTTTCAACCGCCGTCTGGTCCCGATCCCCTCGCTTGCGCTACACAAGCACACTAACGTAACTAGCACCACGGGCGAAAGTGCGTTTTGGCAGGATTTCGCCAAGAAAACATAAGGGGAGACATCATGGCGAAACCTGTGCCCATGGCCGAAGTCTGGCGCGGCCCGCTGCTGGAGAGCCTGCATTTGGGCCATGCCGTCATCTGCGACGCCTCCGGTCAGGTGGTGCGCAGCTGGGGTGACCCGGATGCGGTGATCTATCCGCGCAGCTCGGCTAAAATGATCCAGGCGCTGCCGCTGATCACCTCCGGCGCCGCCGCGCGCTATGGGCTGACGTCCGAACAGCTGGCGCTTGCCTGCGCCTCCCACAATGGCGCGCATATCCACACGGTGCGGGTGAATTCTTGGCTGGATCAGCTAGGGCTTGGCGATGACGACTTCCGCTGCGGTCCGCAGCTGCCGGATGACATCCCGGCCCGCAACGAGCTGATCAAGACCGGCAACAGCCCCTGCCAGGTCCATAATAACTGTTCCGGTAAACACGCGGGCTTTCTGACACTGATGCAGTACCTTGGGGCGGGGACCGAATACATCGAAGTCGATCACCCGGTGCAGCAGGCGTGTCTGGCTGCGTTTGAGGAAACCACCGGCCTGGACAGCCCCGGCTATGGTATCGACGGCTGCTCGGCGCCGAATTTTGCCACCACGGTCACCGGGCTGGCGCGTTCCATGGCCTGGTTTGCCAGCGCCGACGACCGTTCTGACCGCGCATCGCAAGCTGCACAGCAACTGGTTGCGGCAATGACCGCGCACCCCGAGTTGGTGGCCGGCGAAACCCGCGCCTGCACCAATATGATGCGCGCCATGGGCGGCAAAGTGGCGATTAAGACTGGGGCCGAGGCGGTGTTCGTCGCCATCCTGCCCGTGCAGAAAATGGGCGTGGCCGTGAAAATCACCGATGGGGCAACCCGCGCCAGCGAATGCGCAATTGCCGCGCTGATGGTCAGCCTCGGTGTGCTGGACGCCGGGCATCCCGCCACCCGCAAGTACATGAACAAGACACTGTACAGCCGCCTCGGGCTGGAGTGCGGGGCGATCCGCCCTGCAGCCGAGCTGCTGTTCTAATGAAGAATGCCCCGGTCTCTGGCCGGGGCATTCACTTCACATTTGCATTTCAATGACTTCGGCCACTTCCACCGAACCGCTGCCATCCACTACCATCGGGCAGCCCTTGGCCATCTCGCAGGCGGCGTCTTGATCGGCAGCCTCCACCACAGTGTAGCCAGAGACCGGATTGGCGCCGCCATTGTCCGCGACGCCGCCGGCGCTGACCGTCTTGGACATGCCCACCGGCGCTCCGGGAATCTTCAGCGCTTCGCCCATGGAACCCATCCAGTTCTTCCAGGCCTCCATGACCTTGGCGCCTTCTTCCTCGCTCTCCGGGGTCTTGCCGCCGTGATAGGCAAAAATGAACTGTGGCATTGGTCTTCTCCCTTGGTTGCGATGGATGTAATTCAGGTTGGTTCGGCCAGCTGCGCCTCCAGCTTGCGCAGGGTTGAAGTCCAGCCCTGTTCGTGGCGTGCAGCAGTGTCGCTGCCGTCCAGATCCCGGTGGTCAATCAGCAGCATGGCGCCGTCTTCGGTGGCAGCAATTGTGAAGGTCACATGGCTTTCGGCGCCGCGGGTGCCATCCTCATCATGCCAGGCCCAGGTGAAGCCGACGGATTTCGGTTCATCCACATGGGTCACTTGTCCCGAGACGTGAAACCGCTGGCCGTCGTTGTTCTGCATGATGGAATACCAAGGGCCGGTACGGCTGAGGTTTAGATCATGTTCCGGGATATGCATGCCTTCCGGCCCCCACCATTTCAGCAGCTTGTCTGGCGTTGTCACCCAAGCGAACAACTTTTCCGGGCTGACCGGAAACACTCTTCGCAGCTGCAGATCACTCATCCCGTTCCCTCCATCAGGTGTCATCCTCCATCAAGGCCGTTTCCAGGCGGTCCAGGCCGCCTTCCCAGAAGGCACGCCGGGACTGGGTCCACTCGGCAATCATTCGCAGGCCTTCGGGCCGGGCCGAATACAGCCGCTTGGTGCCATCGGCGCGCTGCGTGACCAGCCCGGCCTCGCGCAGCACCTTCAGATGGCGCGAGATAGCAGGGGCCGAGATGCCCGCGCCCGGTGCCAGGTCGCCGGCAGGCAGTTCGCCTTTTGCAATCAGCTGGTCCACGATTGACATGCGGGTTTCATCCGACAGCGCGGCAAAGAACTTTAGAATCGGTGCCATGGTTCTTTTTACCACTTCTGTTAATTAAGTAGTAAGTTAAAAATATCCGTCCAGAAAGAATGCAGGCCACAAAGCATCCCTGTCTGCGGACACAAACACGGCGCATCAAGGCAGAAGCCAAAAATGGCGGCCCCGAACGGCACCTTCGGTTTGCTAGCCGCCAACGCCGTTACCGGGATGGCACCCGCCAGCAGCAGAACAGGAAAGGCGGCCAGCCCGCCGCCTGCAACCGCCTCGATGCAACCCTTGGGAAAACTGCTGCCTGCAAAAAGCAGGGTCTAGATCCTCACTGCAAAGGATCAGATTGGTCAGGCTTTGAATGCATTCTGGCCGTAGCCTTGGATATAGAGAAGCGCGGTTAAGTCGCCGTGATTGATACGGATATCGCATTCCGCTGCGACCGAGGGTTTGGCGTGCAGCGCCACACCGGCCCCTGCGCGTTGCAGCATCCCCAGATCATTGGCGCCGTCGCCGACCGCAATGACATCCGTTTCATCGATTCCCAGCCGGGCGGTGATCTGCTCCAGAGCCTCCACCTTGGCTTTCCGGCCCAATATTGGCCTGCCGGCCTTTCCGGTCAGCTTGCCGTCTGCCACCTCCAAGGTATTGGCGCGGTTTTCGTCAAACCCCAGATCTGCCGCCACTTTTGCGGTGAAGGCAGTGAACCCGCCCGAGACCAGCGCTGCATAGGCGCCCTCTGCCTTCATCGTGGCCAGCAGCTGACTGCCGCCGGGCATAAAAGTGATACGTTCGGCCAGTACCTTGCCGATCACTGCTTCCGGAAGACCCTTCAGCAACCCGACCCGTTCGGTCAACGCACCCTCAAAATCCAGCTCGCCGTTCATTGCCCGGGCGGTGATCTGCCTGACCCGTGCGCCAACGCCCGCTTCTTCGGCCAGCTCATCAATACATTCCTGCTGGATCATGGTTGAATCCATATCAGCCAGCAGCATCTTCTTCTTCCGCCCTGCGCTGTGCTGAATGACCAGATCAACCCCCATTTTTTGCAGATCCGCCCAGACGTCCCAGCGGTTGCCGGGCATCTGCGCCAGCGAAAACTCAGCCGCCACACCCGGTGCCAGCCAGTCAGTCTCTCCTCCGCCCCAGGCACTGCGCAGCGATTCGGGCAGAGCGGGCTCCAGCACCGGACTGGCGGGGTTGCAAAGCAGGGTGGCAACAAACATCGGCGGCTCCGTTCCATCGGGTTTACCCTGTCATAGCGGCCCGCCGCTGGAACGGCCAGCCTGCGGTGGGCCGCAGATTTCAGGAGGTATTATAAGGCCTGGTCTTCCGGGAGTATTTCGGGCGGCTGTTTCCGATGGTAGAAAGGCGTGTCGCAAAAAGAGGTGGAATGGCCGTATTTTTCCGAATTTTCTGTTGCATGCCGCGCTGCAGCAGCCTAGCTCTGATGGCGGGACACCCCTCCCCAACGAGGGGCGCTTATCTGGAAGGGTAGCATTGATGGCTATTGCACAACCGGCATCGCGGCCGGCAAATCCGCGTTTTTCTTCTGGCCCTTGCGCCAAACCCCCTGTTTTTGACCTGGCCAAATTGTCCGGCGCGCCGCTGGGCCGCTCGCATCGCGCTGCGGTGGGCAAAGAGAAGCTGAAGGCTGCGATCGAAGGCACACGTGAGATCCTGAACATCCCTGCTGATTATAAGATCGGCATCGTGCCCGCGTCCGATACCGGTGCGGTGGAAATGGCGATGTGGAACCTTCTGGGTGCCCGCGGGGTTGAAATGCTGGCCTGGGAAAGCTTTGGTTCCGGCTGGGTCACTGACGTGGTGAAACAACTGAAACTGGACGCCACGGTCAAAACCGCGGACTACGGCCAGATTGTCGATCTTGGCACTGTTGATTTCAGCAATGATGTTGTCTTCACCTGGAACGGCACCACCTCGGGAGTACGGGTTCCCAACGGCAACTGGATCCCTGCCGACCGTGCGGCGCTGACCATCTGCGATGCCACCTCGGCGGCCTTTGCGCAGCGCCTGCCTTGGGACAAGCTGGATGTGACCACCTTCTCCTGGCAGAAGGTGCTGGGCGGCGAAGCGGCGCACGGCATGATCATCCTGTCCCCCCGCGCGGTCGAACGGCTGGAAAGCTACACACCCGCCTGGCCGCTGCCCAAAATCTTCCGCCTGACCAAGGGCGGCAAGCTGATCGATGGCATTTTCCAGGGCGCGACCATCAACACGCCCTCGATGCTGGCAGTGGAGGACTACCTGCTGGCACTGGATTGGGCCCGCTCGGTCGGCGGACTGGAAGGCCTGCGCGGCCGCGCAAATGCCAACCTTGCCGCGGTCCAGAGCTTTGTGCAGGACAACCCGTGGATCGCCTTTCTGGCGGAACAGCCGGAATACCGCTCGAATACCTCGGTCTGCCTCAGGTTCACTGATCCGCGCATCCAGGATGGTGCCGGTTTTGCCAAGGCCGTGGCCAAGCGGCTGGAAAGCGAAGGCGTGGCCTATGACATCGGCGCCTACCGCGACGCGCCTGCAGGCCTGCGCATCTGGTGCGGCGGCACGGTTGAAACCACTGACGTGGCGGCTCTGATGCCTTGGATCAAATGGGCTTTTGAGGCCGAGATCGCCACCCAGGCCGAAGCGGCCTGACCCGGGCCCTGTTCCGGGGCCCCGGCCCCGGATCCTCCCTCCGAGGGATCCCTCACCATATCAGGCCGCACAGGCCCCCGTTTGAAAAGGACCACAAAAATGGCTCCCAAAGTCCTCATCTCCGACAAGCTCTCTGAAGCCGCCGTACAGATCTTCCGCGATCGCGGCATCGATGTCGATTTCCTTCCCGATGTGGGCAAGGACAAGGACAAGCTGGCGGAAATTATCGGCCAGTACGACGGCCTCGCCATCCGCTCCGCCACCAAGGTGACCGAAAAGATTCTGGAGAACGCCGCAAACCTCAAAGTGATCGGCCGAGCCGGCATCGGCACTGACAACATCGACAAGGAAGCCGCTTCCAAGCGCGGCGTCATTGTGATGAACACGCCCTTCGGCAACATGATCACCACTGCCGAACACGCCATCGCCATGATGTTTGCAACCGCGCGCCAGCTGCCTGAGGCGTCCGCCTCCACCCATGCCGGCAAATGGGAGAAGTCCAAGTTCATGGGCACCGAACTAACCGCCAAAACCCTGGGTGTGATCGGTGCCGGCAACATCGGCGGCATCGTCTGCGATCGCGCCCGCGGCCTCAAGATGAAGGTCGTGGCTTATGACCCCTATCTCAGCACCGATAAGGCTGATCAGATGGGCGTCGAAAAGGTTGAACTGGATGAACTGCTTGCCCGTGCCGACTTCATTACCCTGCATGTGCCGCTGACCGATCAGACCCGCAACATCCTGTCCAAGGAAAACTTGGAGAAGACCAAGAAGGGCGTGCGCATCATCAACTGCGCCCGCGGCGGCTTGGTTGACGAGGGTGCGCTGGCGGAACTCTTGACCTCCGGCCATGTGGCAGGTGCTGCCTTTGACGTGTTCTCGGTAGAGCCGGCCAACGACAACGCCCTCTTCGGCCTGCCCAACGTGGTCTGCACCCCGCACCTCGGTGCCGCCACCACTGAGGCGCAGGAAAACGTCGCCCTGCAGGTGGCCGAACAGATGTCCAACTACCTGTTGACCGGCGCCGTGGAAAATGCGCTCAACATGCCCTCGGTGACTGCCGAGGAAGCCAAGATCATGGGCCCCTGGATCAAATTGGCCGATCACCTGGGCAGCTTTGTGGGCCAGATGACGGATGAGCCGATCAAGGCAATCAACATCCTCTATGATGGCGTTGCTTCGGAGATGAACCTGGACGCCCTGAACTGTGCAGTGATTGCCGGTATCATGAAACGCGTCAACCCCGAGGTGAACATGGTTTCCGCCCCGGTGGTCGCCAAGGAGCGCGGCATCCAGATATCGACCACGAATCAGGGTAAATCCGGCACGTTCGACGGTTATGTCAAGGTGACTGCCGTGACCTCAAAGCGCGAGCGCTCGGTGGCGGGTACCGTGTTTTCCGACGGCAAGCCGCGTTTCATCCAGATCAAGGGCATCAATATCGAGGCCGAGGTCGGCGCGCATATGCTTTATACCACCAACGAGGACGTGCCCGGCATCATCGGCACCCTGGGCCACACCTTGGGCGAAAGCGAAGTGAACATTGCCAATTTCACCCTGGGCCGATCCGAAGCCGGCGGCGAAGCCATCGCACTGCTCTATGTGGATGACGAAGTGCCCGCCGGGGTCCGCGCCAAGCTGGCCGAAACCGGACTGTTTAACCAAATAAAGCCTTTGGCATTCGACATTGCCTGACCTGTCCGGTGAATAACTGGAAAAAGCCCCCGCTTGCCCTGCGGGGGCTTTTTCTTTGCGAGGTTCACATCACCTTGGCTGCGCAAAGGCTGACTTTTCCGGCCGGCTGCGCAGCACCACCGCCGCAAAGATCAGCATCGACAGCAGTGCCACCAGCGATCCTGCCTGCGCTAGCAGGTCGCTGCTGTTCTGAATGGCCAGCGGGATGCCCGGCACCAGCAGCGTCAGCGCCAGTATAGCGGTTCCCAGGTGCAGCCGTGGCAAAAGGCCCCCGGCGGCCTGTGGCAGCAGGTGGTAATAAAACGCATAGATCGCACAACTGACCCAGCCAAGCAGGTTCAGATGCCCGTGGGCTGGCGACAGAAGGTGGTCCTGGCTTGCCGACATCTGGATTCCCCAGACCATGCCGCCAAGCGCCGATGCCACCGCCGCCAGCATGAACCACCGCGCAATTCCTTCCATTTTCAGCCCTCCCGGTTCAGTTTGTTCATTGGACAACTTCCCAGGTAACCTGGGGCGGTGAAGCCTGATTGCCAGCCTGAGGGCAGACTTTCCGGGGGTTGAACTCCTTGCCGTAATACTCCATCAAACTGCCAAAGCTGCGTAAAGGAGCTGCCATGACCACCCCCCTCTACGCCATCGGCGATATCCACGGCCAGGTGAAGATGCTAGAGCAGGCGCTGGCCCGGATTGAGGTTGATGGCGGCCCCGAGGCCCGCATCGTCTTCCTGGGCGACTACACCGATCGTGGTCCCGACAGCCGAGGGGTAATTGAGCGGTTGATCGCAGGCCAAGAGGAGGGCCGGGCCTGGATCTGCCTCAGGGGCAACCACGACCGGATGTTTGAATGGTTCATGGAGGACATACCGCGCCATGACCCGCATCTACTGATCGGATACCACTGGCTGCATGAGCGGATCGGCGGCACTGAAACCCTGGCCAGCTACGGGTTGACATTCAAGGACCGTACCCGGCTCGACGATCTGCATGCAGAAGCAAAAGAAGTGATTCCTCTGCAGCATGCTGAATTCCTGCGCAGCCTCACGCCCCTTCACGAGACGCCGGAGCTGGCCTTTGTGCACGCCGGAATCGTGCCCGGTGTACCGCTGGCCCGGCAGAAGGAGGATGATCTGGTCTGGATCCGGCAGCCGTTCCACGACCACTCCGGTGCGCATCCGAAACTGATCGTGCATGGTCACACGCCGGTGGACAGGCCCAGCCATTACGGCAACCGCATCAACCTTGACACCGGTGCAGGCTACGGCCGCCCTCTCACTGCCGCAGTGTTCGAAGGCCGCAGCTGCTGGCTGCTCACTCAGAACGGGCGCCAGCCGCTGATACCCTAAACCGCGGCCTCGTTCTGGTTGCAAGTATTATGGGGGTGAGGCCGCAAGGCCAAGGGGGCAATGCTCCCTCGATCCGTGCTCAGCTCCAGTTAAGCACCACCTTGCCGCTTGTCCCGGATTTCATTGCCGTGAACCCTTCTGCAAAATCCTCCACCGCAAAGCGATGGGTGATCACCCGGCTCACATCCAGCCCGTTTTGCAGCATGGCGATCATCTTGTACCAAGTTTCGAACATTTCGCGCCCGTAGACGCCCTTGAGGGTGATCGCCTTGAACACAATGCGGCTCCAATCCACCGGCGATTTGCCCGGCGGAATGCCCAGCAGCGCAATCTTTCCGCCCATTACCAGCGCCTCGACCATCTGATCCAGCGCCGCTTGCGAGCCGGACATCTCCAGCCCGACGTCAAAGCCCTGTTTCATGCCCAGTTCTTGGATCACATCACTTAGCTCTTCCTTGGACACATCCAAAGTACGCGCCGCCGGCACAACATGCGCAGCCAGCTTCAACCGGTCCGGGTTGATGTCGGTGATTACCACATGCCGCGCACCCGCATGTTTCGCCACCGCCGCCGCCATGATGCCAATGGGGCCGGCCCCGGTGATCAGCACATCCTCCCCCAGCAGATCAAAGCTCAACGCGGTATGCACCGCATTGCCCAGCGGGTCGAGAATGGCGCCGATCTCGTCCGGGATGTCATCCGGCAGCGGCACCACATTGAAGGCGGGCAGTTTCAGATATTGTGCGAAAGCACCCTGCTCATTCACCCCGATGCCGCGGGTGCCGGGGTCCAGGTGGAACTTGCCAGCCCGCGACTGGCGCGAATCCGTCTTGATCAGGTGCCCCTCGCCGGAACACCGTTGCCCCACTGTCAAGTCCTCCACGTTGCGGCCGATTTCAATGATCTCCCCAGCAAATTCGTGCCCGGTGATCATCGGTACCGGTACGGTATGCGCGGCCCAGTCATCCCAGTTCCAGATATGTATATCGGTCCCGCAAATGCCGGTCTTCTTAACCTTGATCAGCACCTCATCCGGGCCGATCTCGGGCACCGGTGCCTGCACCATCCACAGGCCTTCTTTGGGATGCGATTTCTCCAGTGCCTTCATCGTGTTAGGCAGGCTCATGAAATCACCCCCAGTTCCTTGCCAACTTTACCGAATGCGGCCAGCGCCCGGTCCAGCTCATCCCGCGTCAGCGCCGCATTCATCTGCGTCCGGATCCGCGCCTGACCGCGCGGCACCACCGGGAAGAAGAAGCCAGAGACATAAACGCCCTCGTCGAACAACCGCGACGCCATATCCTGTGCCAGCTGCGCTTCACCCAGCATCACCGGGATAATCGGGTGCTCACCGGGCAAGAGGTCAAAGCCCAGGCTTTCCAGCCCCGCGCGCCAGTATTTCGCGTTATCAAACAGCTGCGCCCGCAGAGCGTCCCCTTCTTCCACCAGCCGGATCGCCTCCAGCCCGGCGGCAACAATTGATGGCGGCAGCGAATTGGAGAACAGATAGGGCCGCGCCCGCTGCCGCAGCAGGTCGATCACTGGCTGCGGCCCGGCGATATAACCGCCAATGGCCCCCCCAAGTGCTTTGCCCAATGTCCCGGTGACGATATCCACGTCGACCCCGAAATGCTCCGGCGTGCCGGCGCCCGTTGCCCCCATGAAACCGGTGGCGTGGCAGTCATCCACCATCACCACCGCATCGTATTTGTCCGCCAGCGCCCGGATTTCAGGCAGCTTGGCCAAGTAGCCGTCCATCGAGAACACCCCGTCAGTGGCGATCATGATATGGCGCGCCCCGTCCTCGCGGGCCTGTTTCAGCCAGGCTTCCAGATCGTTCATGTCACTGTTCAGATAGCGGTAGCGCTTGGCCTTGCACAGGCGCACGCCGTCGATGATTGACGCATGGTTCAGGCTGTCCGAGATAATCGCATCCTCCGGCCCCAAGAGCGGCTCGAACAGCCCGCCATTGGCGTCGAAACAGGCGGCGAACAGGATCGCGTCGTCCTTGCCAAGGAACTTGGCCAGACGGCTCTCCAGCTCCCGGTGAATGTCTTGCGTCCCGCAAATGAACCGCACGCTCGCCATGCCGAACCCTTTCGGCTCCATCGCGTCCTTGGCGGCTTTAATCAGGGCGGGGTGATCGGCCAGCCCCAGATAATTGTTGGCGCAAAGGTTGATCACCTCACGGCCGCCGACCGTGATCTCGCCCCCTTGGGGAGAGGTGATCATTCGCTCACGCTTGTACAGCCCCTCAGCCTCAATCTGGGCCAGCGTGCTGGAGATGTCGGTCAGAAATGCGTTGGACATGAGCTAACTCCCTGGGTGCCTCGAGTCGCGTGTCTATCATAGCGGATGCATTTCCGAAATACAGGATTTCAGTATCACGGAACATTTTCCGCAAAACCGGATTTGAGGCAGACGTTCGGCCAAGCCGGGCTATCTGATCCTGCAACAGGGAGGAAACGCATGGCACGCATCATGGGTATCGGCGGGGTGTTTATCAAGGCGCGTGGTGATGCCAAAGCGCTGGCAGAGTGGTACCGCGACCACCTGGGGCTGGAGCTGAAGGATTTCGGCGGCGCCATCCTCAATTGGCAGCAGGATAAGGCCGAAGACGGCGGCCTCACCGTCTGGGCCACTGCCGATCCGGACGGAACTTGGTTCGCCCCCAGCGCTTCCAGCTTCATGATCAACTACCGGGTTGATGACATGGACGGCATGATCGCACAGCTGACCAAGGCGGGTATTCCCATTCAGCAGGGACCGGAAACCCATGAGAACGGACGTTTTTCCTGGATAATGGACCCCGAGGGCAACAAGGTGGAGCTGTGGGAGCCCAAGCTTTGGGATGAGAAGAATAAGGGCTGACAGTCAACCGCAAACGAAAAAACGCGGCCCCTTTGCAGGGACCGCGTTTCAGAACTGATGAGCTTTAAAAGCTTATGCCAGCGCCAGGTTCACAGCCGACTCGCGGCCGTCACGGCCGGGCTCGATGTCGAAAGTGACTTTCTGGTTGTCCGCCAGGCCGGTCAGGCCGGAACGCTCAACAGCGGAAATGTGCACGAACACATCTTTGCTGCCGCCGTCGGGTGCGATGAAGCCGAAGCCTTTGGTGGTGTTGAACCATTTTACGGTGCCGGTGGCCATATCCGTAGTCTCCTAGTAGATGCTGCCCGCGGAAGTGCGGCAGCCTGGCGTAGTCGGTCTGGATCGAGAGACTGAAAACGCCGCAGAGCGGGAGACAGTGGATCGACAAGAATAACGTTAGCGATCCACATATGGTCCGATGCCGTGAGTCTTTCAAGGGGTTTGTTCTGGAAAGGTGGTAAGAAGGGCTTTCTTGCCGGTACGTTTACGCTAGTTCAGCGGGAAAGAACCGGCTAAAAATTTGAATCTTCCCGCCTGTTTGAAAGGTCTGCTGATGTCCGCACTGATTTCGAAAGGAAGAGCAGGACCGGGAATAAAGGCCAGCTTCAAGCCGTTTTCACAATCAGAAACACCCGCGCCGGCCCCTTCGATGAGGTAACCGAATGCGCGACATCAGCGGCATAGCGGGCGGTGTCGCCTGTTTGCAGCAAGTCGTTGGCATTGCCAGAGGAAAGTGCAATTTCCCCCTCCAGAACGGTCAGTTGTTCCACAGTGCCGCGGGTGTGTGGCTGGCTGACCAATGCGCCGCCTTTGTCGAAACGGATATCATAGACCTCATGCCCGCCGGCTTCCTCCGGCGGCGACAGAATGCGGATCCGGCAGCCTTGGCCCATGTTCTCGATCTTGGGCACATCTGTTGCGCGCAGAACCTCAATCCGGTCCTTCATGTCACCTGTTTCCAGCAGCCCGGCAAAATCCACCTGCAGCGCACGGGTGAGATTCCATAGCGTTGCGATGGTGGGCGAGCTTTCGCCGCGTTCGATCTGGCTTACCATGGAGCGGCTGACGCCGGAGAGATTCGCCACCGCTTCCAGGCTGAGCCCTTGGGTGCGGCGGGCCTCTTTCAGGCGGGCGGGCAGCAAGGTCAGGATATCGTCTGTGTTTTCCGTCATGACGGATTCTCTGCGCCGTCAGGCCGTGTTTGTCAAATCTTCCTGACATTCGGAATGCTGAACCGCGGCGGCGTGCAGGGGGCGGTATGGGGAGAGCGCAGAGCGTGACGTGGCGTTTCCATGACGGCACGTCCCGGCAGACAGGACCATGCTGCAGGCGCATAATGGCGGCAACGCAGGAGTGAGGAGAAAGACAATGACTGATATCGTGATCCTGGATGGCGCCCGCACCGCCATCGGCACTTTCGGCGGCGCTTTAGCGGGAACTGCTCCGATTGATCTGGCAACCACCGTGTCCAAGGCTGCCCTGCAGCGCTCGGGAGTGGACGGGGGCCAGATCGGTCATGTGGTGTTCGGACACATCATCAATACCGAGCCGCGCGACATGTACCTGAGCCGGGTTGCAGCGATGCAGGCGGGGGTGCCTGATGCGGTGCCGGCGATGAACGTGAACCGGCTTTGCGGATCTGGAGTGCAAGCAATAATCTCTGCCGTCCAATCTCTTGCCTTGGGAGACGCGGAATTCGCACTGGCCGGCGGCGCCGAAAACATGTCGCGCAGCCCCTACATTAACCAGCAGAGCCGCTGGGGTGCCAAGATGGGGGATGTAAAATCTCTGGACATGATGCTGGGGGCGTTGAACTGCCCGTTCGGCACCGGCCACATGGGGGTAACAGCAGAAAACGTCGCCGATGAGCACGGTATCACGCGCGCCCAGATGGATGAGTTCGCCGTCATCAGTCAGACCCGCGCCGCCGCGGCGATCGAAGCCGGGCATTTCAAATCGCAGATCACACCGGTTGACGTGAAGGTCAAACGCGACCTGGTGCCTTTTGAGGTGGACGAGCACCCCAAGGCCACCACCTTGGATGTGCTGGCCGGGCTTAAGGCGGTGTTCCGGAAAGACGGGCGGGTAACCGCTGGCAATGCCAGCGGCATCAACGACGGCGCTGCGGCGGTGGTGCTGGCCACGGCCTCCGCTGCAGAGCGGGCAGGTTTGAAACCCAAGGCACGAATCCTGGGCTATGCCCATGCCGGTGTGCGCCCGGAAGTAATGGGCATTGGCCCGGTGCCCGCGGTGCGGAGCCTGCTGGAGAAAACCGGCCTGTCACCCAGTGATTTTGATGTGATCGAATCAAATGAGGCCTTTGCGTCGCAGGCGCTGGCGGTGAACCAGGAACTGGGGCTGGATCCCGCCAAGGTGAACCCGAACGGCGGAGCGATCGCCCTGGGCCATCCCGTGGGGGCAACAGGCGCTATCATCACCTTGAAAACTCTCTATGAATTGGAGCGATCCGGCGGGTCTAAAGGTCTGATCACCATGTGCATCGGCGGTGGCCAGGGCATCGCATTGGCAGTCGAGCGGCTGTAATTGAAAGGGAAGGGGGCGCTGCCCCCCCCCTCGCGGTTTGCGGCGCTCACCGCTGGAGTATTTCAGACCAGAAAGAAAACCGTGGCCATTGGGGCCTGTGCGTGGTCACAGCAGCAAGGCAATCACGGCACAGAGGCTTATTCCGCCGGCTGCTCCCAGAACGGCCGGTGTAACCCAGCTGTTTACGCTGGGCTTTTGTGTGCCGTTCTGCGCCGCTTGTGCGATCAGCGCCTGCTCCACCAGCGCGGGCAGCCGGGGGCCAAACCGGGCCATCACCTTGGCGGTGTCCAGAAGGTCGCTTACCACCGCACGAGGACCGATGGATTTCTTGATGTAACCCTCAACCACCGGGCGGGCGGCCTCCCAGATGTTGATATGCGGATCCAGCGACCGGGCAACGCCTTCGACCACCACCATGGTGCGCTGCAGCAGGATCAGTTCGGTGCGGGTTTCCATTCCGAAACGCTCTGTCACTTCAAACAGATAGTTCAGCAGCCGCCCCATTGAGATCTGCGATGCATCCATGCCGAAGATTGGCTCTCCCACCGCGCGCAGGGCGCGGGCGAATTCGTCTACGTCGTGGGATGCGGATACATAACCGGCTTCGAAATGCACCTCGGCGACGCGTTTGTAATCGCGTTTGATGAAGCCGTAGAGGATCTCGGCATAAACCCGTCGCGTGTACTCATCAATGTGGCCCATGATGCCGAAGTCATAGGCGATGATGTCACCATTGGCGGCGACCTTCAGGTTGCCTTGATGCATGTCGGCGTGGAAAAAACCGTCGCGCAGCGCATGGCGCAAAAACAGCGACAGTACCCGGTCGGCCAGCACCCGGCGGTCGTGTCCGGCGGCATCCAGCGCGTCATTGTCGCCAAGCGCGACGCCGTCCGCCCAGCCCATCGTCATCACCCGGCGGGCGGAATAGCCCCAGCGGATTTCAGGCAGCTGGAAGCCTTCGTCATTCACGGTATTGGCGGCAAATTCCGACGCGGCGGCGCTCTCAAGCCGCAGGTCTAATTCCCCTTGCACCACGCCGTCGAAATGTTCGATCACGTCCATCGGTTTCAGGCGGCGGGCGCCGGGCGCGAACAAGTCCACGATTCGGGCGGCGAAATAGAAGGCGTCCACGTCCTTGTTGAAAGCGCGCTCGATACCCGGGCGCAGCACCTTGACGGCAACTTCCTCGCCGGTTTCGGCCAGTGTTGCGCGGTGCACCTGGGCGATGGAGGCGGCGGCAATCGGGTCACTGAAGTCCGAAAATATCTCGGAGACGGGGCGGCCCAGTTCCTTTTCCACTTCGGCCAGGGCCTCAGCGCGGGAGAACGGCGGCAGTTTGTCCTGCAAAACGCGCAACTGGCGGGCCAGATCCTTGCCCACCACATCCGGCCTGGTCGAGAGCACTTGCCCGAACTTGATGTAGGCAGGCCCCAGGGCGTTCAGCGCCCGGGTCTCGGGCGGCATTGATGGATCGCCCTTGTACCCCATCCATTTGAACGGCCAGCCCAGGGTCCGGGCGAGAATGCGCAGCGGCTTGGGCGCCTCGAACGCTTCCAGCACCGAATGCATGGCACCGGTGCGCTCGAAAGTGGCGCCTGTGCGGATCAGGCGCAAAATATTATGAGGGCCGCGCATGGGTCAGATTTTCCAGCCGGAATGCAAGCAGGCGATGCCCAGCGACAGGTTGCGGTACTTGGCGTTCTCAAAACCCGCCTGTTTGACCATGCCCAGGAAGGTCTCCTGATCCGGGAAGTTGCGGATCGATTCCACCAGATACTGGTAGCTGTCGTAATCGCCGGCAATCATTTGCCCCATCCGCGGGATCACGTTGAAGGAATAAAGATCATAAAGTTTCTGCAGCCCGTCGTTCGGCAGCTGTGAGAATTCCAGCACCATCAGCCGCCCGCCGGGGCGCAGTACCCGGTAGGCCTCGTTCAGCGCGTCCTGCGGCCGGGTCACGTTCCGGATGCCGAAGGAAATGGTGTAGACGTCGAAAGTGTTGTCCTTGAACGGCAGCTTCATAGCGTCGCCGGTGACCCAGTCGAGGCTGCCGGCCATCTGTTCGGCTTCGGCGCGCTTGCGGCCTTCCTCCAGCATCGGGCGGGTCAGATCCAGCACGGTGGAATGGCCGTGGCCTGCGCGTTTCAGGAAGCGGAAAGAAATGTCGCCGGTACCGCCCGCCACATCCAGCAGCCGCTGGCCGGGGCGCGGCGCCAGCCAATCCATCATCGCGTCTTTCCAGACCCGGTGGATGCCAACACTCATCACATCGTTCATGATGTCGTATTTCGAAGCGACCGAGTTGAAGACCCCCTGCACCCGGCCCGCCTTCTCCGCCTCGCGGACGGTTTCGAACCCGAAATGGGTGGTATTGTCGCTGCTATCGCTCATGAGGCTTGCCGTTTGCTGATTTCCGCCCTTGTTATAAGGCGCTGTGGGGCAGGCACAATGCGGCCCGTTGTTTCAGGAGGGGTGTAATGCCAGAATTGCCCGAGGTCGAGACGGTGAAACGCGGATTGGCACCGGCCATGGAGGGGGCGGTGATCATAAATGCGTCGGTGAACCGGCCTGGTCTGCGCTGGCCGTTTCCAGAGCGGATGGCCGAACGGCTTACCGGTGCGCGGGTGAAGGGTTTGCGGCGGCGGTCGAAATACATTCTTGCCGACCTCGACACGGATGAGACATTGCTCATTCACCTTGGCATGTCCGGGCGGATGACCGTGTCGGGCGATCCGCTGGGGCAGTTCACGCATGAGCACCCGCAGGCGGAAAAGCACGACCATGTGGTGTTCGACATGGACAACGATGCCCGCATCACCTTCAACGATCCGCGCCGGTTCGGGGCGATGGATTTGCTGGACACTGCGACTGCCGGGAATCACAAACTGCTGGCGGTGCTGGGACCGGAGCCGTTGGGTAATGATTTCCACGAAGATCACTTGGTGGCCGCTTTCCAGGGCCGTAACACGCCGGTGAAATCCGCATTACTGGATCAGGGAATCATTGCTGGACTTGGTAACATCTATGTCTGTGAAGCGTTGTTCCGTGCGGGAATTTCGCCACGCCGCAAGGCTGGGCAGATTGCTGCGCACCGGGTTGCCGCGCTGGTACCGATCATCCGCCAAGTGCTGCAAGATGCCATCCGCGCCGGGGGAGCTTCTCTCAAGGATTTTCGGCAAGCCTCTGGTGAACTTGGATATTTCCAACACAGTTTCGATGCCTACGGGCGTGAGGGCGAACCCTGCCACCGCGCGGGTTGCGACGGGTCAATTGTCAGAATCACTCAGTCAGGACGCTCCACCTTCTATTGTGTAAAGTGCCAAAGATAGCTTGATCAGAGTGCCCCTTTTGGTAAGGACTCGGATTTGAACGGAACAACCGAAAGAGAAATCATGGCCTACGAGACGATCAACGTCGATGTGCAGGACCACGTTTGCCTCATAAAACTGAACCGCCCAGAGGCGATGAACGCGCTCAACAAGGAACTTATCGGCGAGTTGTGCGCCGCTTTGGAAGAGGCCGATGCCAGCGACAAGGTGCGCTGTATCGTTCTCACCGGGTCGGAAAAGGCTTTTGCCGCCGGCGCTGACATCAAGGAGATGTCGGAGATGAGTTTCACCGAAGTGTTCTCCACCAACCTGTTCGCCGATGCCAACGACCGCATTTCCGCAATCCGCAAACCGGTGATCGCGGCGGTCGCAGGCTATGCGCTGGGCGGCGGCTGCGAGCTGGCAATGCTGTGCGATTTCATCATCGCAGCAGAAACCGCCAAGTTCGGCCAGCCTGAGATCAACCTTGGCGTCGTTGCGGGAATCGGTGGCACTCAGCGTTTGACCCGGTTTGTGGGCAAGTCGAAATCGATGGACATGAACCTCACCGGTCGCTTCATGAACGCCGAGGAAGCCGAACGCGCCGGCCTGGTGTCGCGAGTGGTGCCGGCCAAGAAGCTGGTCGAGGAAGCTACTGCAGCAGCGCAGAAGATTGCCGAAAAATCGCTGCTGACAGCGATGGCGGTCAAGGAAACGGTGAACCGCTCTTACGAGCTGCCGCTGAGCGAGGGGCTGCTGTTTGAGCGCCGTGTGTTCCACTCGATGTTCGCCACCGAAGACCAGAAAGAAGGCATGGCAGCCTTCCTGGAAAAGCGCGAAGCGCAGTTCCGGGATAAGTGAGGCTAGCTGGGGATTGGAGTAACGAAGCGGCGGGCAGATAGGCCCGCCGTCTTTCTGACCGGACCGGTGCCCTTGCAATTCTGCGCCGGGTTGGGTATCAGCCGCCTCATACATGCGCGTGCAGCCCGCTCTGGCTAGAATCACACCGGTTTAGTGACCCGGGTTCGGCTGGCATTGCGTCCGATTGAAACAGAACCCGAGATAAGGTCAAACACCATGGCAAATTCGCCCCAGGCCAAGAAGCGCGCACGTCAGAACGAAAAGCGCTTTGCCGTCAACAAAGCCCGTCGTTCGCGCATCCGCACTTATCTGCGTAAAGTTGAAGAAGCTATCGCCTCCGGCGACAAGGAAGCTGCATCTGCCGCTCTGCGCGCAGCCCAGCCGGAACTGATGCGCGGCGTCACCAAGGGCGTGTATCACAAAAACACCGCTTCCCGGAAAATCTCGCGCCTGTCCGCACGCGTGAAGGCACTGGCCTGAGATTCGCTCCACTGAGCGGGCTTCAGAACAGTTGAAATGTTGTCAGGGCGCTGCAGATTGCAGCGCCTTGTTTTTTGGGTAAACCCTCGGCGGCGTGCTGCAGATGCGAGGGATTCTTTGCCGGCAAAGACAGAGTCAACATCATAGTTTCGTTGCTGCCGCCCCCCTCAAATTGCTACCAATAAGACAGCGATTCACTCGCTGGGGGGACAGGCTGCTTGCGGCAATCTTGACGGGCATCAAGGTTGCCAGGTTGCTCGGTGCAGACGGTACTTTTGTGCTTTGTTCTGGCCGGCATCTACTGCTGTATCGGTTATGGACAGCAGCCTTGTCTCAATTGTGTGCGATACTGTTCGTGAAGGCAGCTCTGCCGCGTCCTGCGGCTGATTTTGCTGTTTTGCACGAACCTTCAACCTTCGGGTAATGCGGCCGCTGCTGGTCCGCACACAATAAACTTGTGGGTGAATGCCCCCCGATTCGTTGGGGGTAAAGATAGAATTGGCCCGGCCAATGGGCCGCTGCTTTTTTGGGGACGCGTGAGGCGCAGCATGACAGAAGAAAAATGGGGACAGCTCAGAAACCGGCTGTTGAAGACGGTAGGCCAGAACAACTTTACGACCTGGATTGAGCCTCTGGAATTTGACACCGTGGAGGGCGGCGTTGCCGTCTTCAAGGTGCCGACGAATTTCATGGGAAATTACGTCAGCCAGAATTTTGCGGATCTTATTCTGCATGAGCTGACAATGTCCGGCGAGCCGGTCCAGCGCCTGGCCTTCCGGGTCGCGGCCAACTACAGCCCGGCCCGTTCCGCAGAAACTGCCGGGACGGCTGACACCTATGGCGGTGAACACAACGACGTGGCAGTCATGACAGCACCTGCTGCGGCTGCGGCATCGGCGGGTGGCAGGGACACGCTGGAAGCGTTGCAGGCGGCTCCGCTGGACCCGCGCTTCACCTTCGACAGCTTTGTAGTGGGCAAGCCGAACGAACTGGCCCATGCCGCCGCGCGCCGCGTTGGCGAAGGTGGTCCGGTCACCTTCAACCCGCTGGTGCTTTATGGGGGCGTCGGCCTGGGTAAGACCCACCTGATGCACGCCATCGCCTGGGAACTGAAGGAAAAGAACCCGTCGCTCAACGTGTTGTACCTGTCGGCAGAGCAATTCATGTATCGCTTTGTGCAGGCCCTGCGCGAGCGCAAGATGATGGACTTCAAGCACCTGTTCCGTTCAGTTGACGTGCTGATGGTGGATGACGTGCAGTTCATCGCCGGAAAGGATTCGACCCAAGAGGAATTCTTTCACACCTTCAACGCGCTGGTGGATCAAAATAAACAGATCATCATCTCTGCCGACCGTGCCCCGGGTGAGATCAAGGACCTGGAAGACCGGGTGAAATCCCGTCTGCAGTGCGGCTTGGTTGTGGATCTGCACCCGACGGACTATGAACTTCGCCTGGGCATTCTGCAAACCAAAGTAGAGCAACAGCGGCAAACCTATCCGGATCTGCGCATTGCCGATGGCGTGCTGGAGTTTCTGGCACACCGTATCTCGACCAATGTTCGCGTTCTTGAAGGCGCTCTTACCCGCTTGTTTGCCTTTGCTTCGCTGGTGGGCCGCGAGATCGACATGGATCTGACGCAGGACTGCCTGGCCGATGTGCTGCGGGCTTCCGAGCGCAAGATCACTGTTGAAGAGATCCAGCGCAAAGTTTCCGAATATTACAACATCCGAATGTCGGACATCATCGGCCCCAAACGCTTGCGCTCTTATGCACGCCCGCGCCAAGTGGCGATGTATCTGTGCAAGCAGCTGACCAGCCGGTCGCTGCCAGAGATCGGCCGCCGCTTTGGCGGGCGCGACCACACCACCGTCATGCATGGTGTAAAGCGTATTGAGGAGCTTAAGACCACTGACGGCCAAATTGCCGAAGATGTCGAAATGCTGCGCCGGTCTCTGGAGGCCTGACGCGCAGTTCCAGCCCAGACTGCAGACCCCAAATGACACTGCGGCCCCGGTTTCCGGGGCCGTTCTTTTGCATCCCAAAGGGCAGGCCGTCACACCCATAAAGCCTGTGAATACCCGATATCACAGAAAACACAGTTTCAATCCGATCAAAACCGGCGATAACGGCGCCCTGTACAGGAGCTCCGCATGAAACAGCTGCCCCCCGAAAACATGGACACTCCCCGCGGGCTGGCCTTTGCCACCGCTGCCTATCTTATGTGGGGGTTCCTGCCGCTTTACATGAAAGCACTGGCGCATATTCCCGCAGTTGAGGTCGTTTCCCACCGGGTGGTCTGGTCGGTGCCAATCGCAGCGGCGCTTCTGCTATTCCTGCGGCGGACAAAGGATCTGCAGGCGGCGTTGAAGAACCCCAGCATGCTGGGTATGGCCTGTATCACTGCGGCGCTGATTTCAGTGAACTGGGGAATCTATGTCTGGTCGATTGCCTCTGGCCGGGCATTGGACGCAGCATTGGGATACTACATCAATCCGTTATTCAGCATTGCCCTGGGTGCTTTCCTGCTGCGGGAGCCGCTGACCAAGGCGCAAATGGCCGCCGTCGCCTTGGCCGCCGCTGCTGTAGTGGTTCTGACGGTCGAGGCCGGCAGCGTGCCGTGGGTCTCGGTCGGGCTGACGCTTTCTTGGGGATTTTATGCGTTTTTCAAAAAATCTCTGCCGATCGGTCCAAATCAGGGCTTCTTGCTGGAGGTGTTGATACTGCTGCTGCCGGCCCTGGGCTATCTCGCCTATCTCACCGCAACCGGAACCAGCAGCTTTGGTGTCTCTCTAAACGATACCGCGCTGCTTCTGGGGTGCGGTGTCGTCACCGCGGTGCCGCTGATCGTTTATGCCAATGGGGCCAAGCTGGTGCGGCTTTCGACCATTGGCATCCTGCAATACATCGCGCCGACGATGATCATGCTGGCCGCGGTGCTTCTGTTTGGAGAGGAGTTCGGCCGTGCCAGGATGATCGCCTTTCCGATGATCTGGGCCGCTTTGGTTATCTACTCGGTTCCGATGATGCGGCAGATGCGCAAACGTGCGGGTTAGGGGTTATTCGCCGGCAGGAGCATCCTCGACCACGCCGGCAACAGGCCCCATCATGAAGCCCGCATCGCTGCGGCCCAGCTCAGGCGCGTGCAGGCGCGAGATATTGCCGTCGAAATACAGCGCATTGGGCAGCTTAAGGTAATCCCGGAAGAGGCTGCCGAACTGGTGAAACGTCACCGCATTGCGCGAGATGGCAAAGACCGCACGGCGGCCATCGGCTGAGGTTCCGACCCCGTTCCTTACATAATAGCTGTCCGAATCGGGCAGGAAGCGCGGGTGCAGCTCTCCATCGATCACCAGCATCGGCCCGGATTGGGTGGCGTAGGTGCAGGCGGGGGCGGCTTCGGCAAAAGCCAATGTTTCGAATACATCAGCCCGGGCCTCGCGGATGCAAAACACGCCATTGGGCAGCAGGCCGAAGTTGCCCGGGCCTGCATTGGTTACCAGCCGCATTTCCTTGGCGCCGTCCTCGACATAGAGGCCTACGGGAGACCGGTCGCTGTGATACATCCCGGCATTGGTGGCAAAGGCCAGCGCCTTGCCCTCCTCTGCCAGTGCTGTGTCCAGAGAAGAGAAATGCCCGTAGACCTGCCCGTCGCCATCACGCAGGAACAGCCGCAGCTGCTCCTCTGACGCATCTACTTCGCAGATCGAATACCGGTTGCCTTTATAGGCCGCATCGCTGCATTCCACCGCACTGACGGCCGGAGCGGCCCAGAGCGCGGCCAGCAGCAAGGCGGCCTTGCGGATCACTCTTCCGTGTCGCGGCGCACCGCGTCCTGGGACAGCATCCGGCGGGTCTCGTCCATCTGATCAAACGTTTCATCCAGCCGGAAGCGTAGATCCGGGGCGAACTTCAGTCCCAGTTTTTTGCCGACCGCGCGGCGCAGCTCCCCCTTGTTCCGGGCGAGGAGCTTCAGCACATCCTCCTGTCCCTTGCCGCCCAAAGGCAGCACAAAGGCAGTGGCGATTTTCAGGTCCGGCGAGGTGCGCACCTCGCCCACGGTGATCGACATGCGGTTCAGATCCGGGTCATGCACATCGCCGCGCGCCAGCACCTCGGAGAGGGAGCGACGGATCAGTTCGCCGACGCGAAGCTGGCGCTGGGAGGGCCCGGGGCCGTCGTGGAATTTGTTCTTTGCCATATTTCCGATCTATGCCGGATTGCGGGCTTTGCCAAGCGCTGCCCGGCGATGTAGGACAAATCCAGCTTGAATAGGGGAATTGTTCAATGACTCACAAACCAGGGATCGTGATTGCCGGCGCATCGGGCCGCATGGGGCAGATGCTGATTAAGACGGTGCTGGAAAGCGATCAGGCCACACTGGCGGGCGCGGTGGAGCGCGACGGCCACGCATGGGCCGGCCGCGATGTGGGCGAAGCAATGGGCGGGGCGCCTGTTGGCGTTACCGTGACGACGGATGCGCTGGAGGCATTTTCCAAAGCGCAAGCGGTGATTGATTTCACGTCGCCGGAGGCAACGCTGAATTTTTCCAAACTGGCAGCCCAAGCCCGCGCGGTGCATGTGATCGGTACGACAGGTATGAGCGATGAGCAGATTTCCCAGCTGGAACCGGCCTCGCGCCACGCGGTGATTGTGCGGGCTGGCAACATGAGCCTTGGGGTGAACCTTCTGGTTCAGCTGACCAAGAAGGTCGCCGCGGCATTGGACGAAGATTTCGATATCGAGGTGGTTGAAGCGCATCACCACCACAAGGTGGATGCGCCCTCGGGCACCGCGCTGATGCTAGGGGAAGCCGCCGCGGAAGGGCGCGGCGTGAAACTGGCGGATGTGCGTGATTCCGGCCGTGATGGCATTACCGGCGCTCGCAAACGCGGCGATATCGGATTCACCGCAATCCGCGGCGGCGACATTGTGGGCGAGCATGACGTGCTGTTTGCAGCAGCTGGTGAGCGCATTGTGCTGCGCCATCTGGCCAGCGACCGCGCAATCTTTGCCCGCGGCGCGCTGAAAGCCGCCCTGTGGGGGCAAGGCAAAGAGCCCGGCCAGTATGACATGGTGGATGTGCTGGGACTTTGACGCGAAAAAGCGGCCCTTGCGGGCCGCTGCCTCCGGCAAGAGCAGTTTGCAAAAGAGAAGCCAAAGCTTTCTCAACGCCGCTCAGAAATCGACGGCGATGCCTTTCTTCTCCCAGTCGCCGTAACGGGCTGGGTCGGGGCCCTCGCGGCCGCCCAGTTCCTTGGGGGGCGGGCTCTGCGCTTCAGCGGCCTTGCGGCGTTCCTCGGCCTCGGCCAAGGCGCGCCGGGCGGCAGGTGGCAGGTCTTTCGTTTCGGGCGCAGTCTCTTCGCTCATCGCGGGTTCCTTTATGCTCGGGCCATGATATACGCCCCTGTCCCGCGCAAACAACCCAGCGCCCGTAGGAGTTGCCAGATGTCCGATAGCAATCACGCCCGCCGCACCGCGGTTTACCTGCTGGATCAGGTCATGGGAGAGGGGCGTCTGCTGGCGGAATGCTATGCCGGAGGTGCGCTGGAAAAGCTGGCTCCGGAAGACCGGGCGCGGGCACAGCGGCTGGCAGTGGAAACCTTGCGCAACCTCGAACGCGCCGACCGGGTGCTGAAGAAGCATCTGAAAAAAACACCGCCAATAACTGTGCTGAATGCGCTGCGGCTGGGAACGGTGGAGCTGTGTTCGGGCGGCGCGGCGCACGGCGTGGTGAACGCAATGGTGGCCATTGTCTCCAAGCACCGGCGTCATGGGCAACTCAAGGGGCTGGTCAATGCGGTATTGCGCAAGGTGGCAGAGGACGGTCCGGCGGAATGGGCCAAGCTGCGTGTGCCGCGCTTGCCGAACTGGTTGCGCAAACCCCTGGTGCAGGCCTGGGGCGCTGAGGCGATGCTGGGAATGGAGGCTGCGCATTTCGCGGGGGCCCCGCTGGATGTTACTGCGAAGCCCGATGCGGATCTAAGCGCTTTGAACGGGGAACCATTGCCCACCGGCTCTGTACGTATTGCCAGTGCAGGGCAGGTATCGGCGCTTCCGGGATATGAGGCCGGCGACTGGTGGATCCAGGATGCTGCTGCCGCGTTGCCCGCCCGCATACTGAATGTCCAGCCGGGAGAGCATGTGCTGGAACTGTGCGCGGCGCCGGGCGGCAAAACCATGCAGATGGCGGCCGCAGGTGCCAATGTGACCGCAGTGGATGTTTCGGAAAACCGCATGTCCAGGCTTCAGGACAACCTGACCCGCACTGGATTGCAAGCGGAGCTGATTGTGGGTGACGCACTGAAGCAAGAGGGGCAGTTCGATGCCGTGCTGCTGGACGCCCCTTGTTCTGCCACTGGCACAATCCGCCGCCACCCGGATTTGCCAATGGCCAAAGATGGCAGTGACTTTGGTGCCCTGATCGAACTGCAGGCGCACATGCTGGCCCACGCCTGGACCTTGGTGAAGCCCGGCGGGCGGCTGATGTTCTGCACCTGCTCCCTGCTGCCGGATGAGGGCGAATGCCAGGTCGAGGAAGCGCTGGACATGTATCAGGAGATGTCAATCGACCGCGAAGGATTGCGGGTTCCCGGCGTGGATCAGGACTGGATCAGCGAAGAGGGCGGCTTGCGGTTGCGTCCTGATTTCTGGTCTGAACGCGGCGGCATGGATGGGTTTTATATGGCCCTCTTGCGCAAATCCGCGTGACCCCGGGGCGTCTCCGGTATTCGCCGGTGACTTGATCCGCCCCCCGCGTTATGCTCGCGCCAAAACGCCCTGGCAAAATCTGGCGTGAGGCAAAAAGAGCATGTCCACTTTTGACAGAATGGCCGGCCGCGGCACCCGGCTGCTGAACAGCTATTACGCCTGGCGGGCGCGCAGCCAGCCGGCTGCTACCGGCTTTGTCTCGCAACCCGAGCCGCGCACCATCGGCAGCTTTGCCCGCGGCCGGCAGCTGGTGGCCGGTAACCTGCTGTTTGCCGGTTATTTGGTCGAATCGCCTGACACCGGATTGTGGGAGGTTGCCGCCCCGGATGCGGCGTTTGATGCGGAGCGGCAGGGGTTCTCCTGGCTCGATGATCTGGCTGCTGTCGGGGATTTCAAGGCCCGAGCCAAAGCACAGAAATGGGTCTGGGGCTGGATCCGGCAGCACGGGCGCAGCGGCGGGCTGGCCTGGCTGCCCGACCTGACCGGGCGGCGGGTGATCCGCTGGATCAATCACGCGCTGTTCCTGCTAAGCGGTAAGGACCGGGCCGAGACCGAGGCTTTTTATGGCTCCCTGTCGCGGCAGACCTGGTATCTGGCGCAGCGCTGGCAGGGGGCCGCGCCCGGCCTGCCGCGTTTCGAGGCCCTATGCGGGCTGATCTACGCCGGCCTTGCCCTGCAGGGACGCGAAGAACTGGCCGATCCGGCGGTCCGCGCGCTGGCGGCAGAATGCGAGGCGCAGATTGATGATCAGGGCGGGTTGCCGACCCGCAACCCCGAGGAACTGCTGGAAGTATTCACCCTGCTGACCTGGGCCGCGGCGGCCCTGCATGAAGCCGGGCGCGCAGTGCCGCCCGCGCATATCAATGCTATTGAGCGGATCGCCCCTACTTTGCGTACCTTGCGCCACAGCGACGGCGGGCTGGCTCGGTTCCACGGCGGCGGCCGCGGATTGGAAGGGCGGCTGGACCATGCCCTCGCGGCCAGTCATGTGGCAGTGCGCCACGCGGACGGGCTGGCGATGGGGTTTGCCCGGCTGTCGGCGCGGCGGACCTCGGTCATTGTCGATGCCTCGGCCCCTCCCAGGGGCAAGGCGTCCAACTGCGGCCATGCCTCGACCCTGGCGTTTGAACTGACGTCAGGGCGGCGGCCTCTGATTGTGAATTGCGGATCGGGCGAAACCTTCGGCGCCGAATGGCGCCGGGCCGGGCGCGCCACGCCTTCGCATTCCACGCTGTGCATCGAGAGGCATTCCAGCGCCCGGCTGGCTGCTCCGCACAAGACCACCGGCCATGAGGAATTGATCGAAGCTCCTGATGAGGTGCCGCTGGAGGTCAGCGACCTGGCGGATGGCTGCCGGTTCCAAGGCGGGCACAATGGGTATGCTGCCCATTTCGGGCTGACCCATGCCCGCACCTTGGATTTGTCGTTTGACGGGCGGGCGCTCAGCGGCGAGGACATGCTGGTGGCGCTGGATGATGCCGCCAAACGCCGGTTCGCTAAGGTGCGGGATGCCAGTGCGGAGGGCGGCATCGGCTTTGCCCTCCGCCTGCATCTGCACCCTGAGGTGGATGCGGCCCTTGACTTGGGCGGCGCCGCGGTATCCATGGCGCTCAAGAGCGGGGAAATCTGGGTGTTCCGCCATGACGGAACCTGCCAGTTGCGGCTGGAACCGAGCGTTTTCCTAGAAAAGACCCGCTTGAAGCCGCGTGCGGCAAAGCAGATCGTTTTATCCGGGCGCGCGATAGAGTATGCGACACGCATCCGGTGGACGCTGAGCAAAGCGCAGGAGACTGCGGTTGCCGTGCGAGACCTGAACCGGGACGAACCCGAGACGTTTGACTGAGCCTTTGAAAAGGACCGCCCTGCCATGACCGACCTACACCCCGTACGCCGTGCGCTGCTTTCCGTATCCGACAAGACCGGCCTGACTGAGTTAGGCAAGGCGCTGTCCGAACGCGGTGTTGAACTGCTGTCGACAGGCGGGTCTGCCAAGGCGCTGCGCGATGCGGGTCTGACTGTCAAGGATGTCTCGGAAGTGACCGGTTTTCCGGAAATGATGGACGGACGCGTGAAGACCCTGCACCCGATGGTGCATGGCGGCTTGTTGGCGCTGCGCGACAATGACACCCATGTCGCTGCGATGAACGAACATGGTATCGGCGCCATCGACCTGCTGGTGGTGAATCTCTACCCGTTCGAAGCCGCCCTTGCGCGCGGTGCCGGTTATGACGAGATGATCGAAAACATCGACATCGGCGGGCCGGCAATGATCCGGGCGGCCTCCAAGAACCACCTGTTTGTGAACGTCGTGACCGACGTTCAGGACTATGAGGCACTGCTAGCAGAGCTGGACCGGAACGACGGTCAGACCTCCTATGCATTCCGCCAACGCCTGTCGCAGACAGCCTATGCCCGCACCGCAGCCTATGATGCCGCTGTGTCGAACTGGATGGCCTCGGCGATTGAAGAGAAAACTCCGCGCCGCCGCGCCTTCGCCGGAGAGCTGAAACAGACTTTGCGTTACGGTGAGAACAGTCATCAGGAAGCGGCCTTCTATACCGACGGCAGCAACCGCCCCGGCGTCGCCACCGCGCAGCAGTTGCAGGGCAAGGAACTGTCCTACAACAACATCAACGACACCGACGCGGCCTATGAACTGGTGGCGGAGTTCGATCCTGCCGACAGCGCCGCCGTCGCCATTATCAAACACGCCAACCCCTGCGGCGTGGCCAAGGGGGCGACCCTGGCCGAGGCGTACCAAAAGGCATTCGACTGCGACCGCACCTCGGCCTTTGGCGGTATTGTTGCACTGAACCAGCCGCTTGACGCGGACACCGCGGCCAAGATTGTGGAGATCTTTACCGAAGTGGTCATTGCGCCGGGCGCGTCGGAGCAAGCGAAAGAGATCTTTGCCGCCAAGAAGAACCTGCGTTTGCTGCTGACCGATGGTTTGCCGGACCCGCGCAAGGCCATCACCGCCTACAAACAGGTGGCTGGCGGTATGCTGGTGCAGGACAAGGACGTCGGCTACGTCGATATGGGCGATCTGAAGGTGGTGACCAAGACGGCCCCGTCTGAAGCGCAGATGCAGGACATGCTGTTTGCCTGGAAGGTTGCCAAGCATGTGAAATCCAACGCCATTGTCTATGTGAAGGACAGCGCCACCGTTGGCGTCGGCGCCGGCCAGATGAGCCGCTTGGACAGCGCCAATGTGGCCGCCGCCAAGGCCGGCCGCATGGCAGCGGAGCTGGGCCTGGAAGAAAGCCTCGCCAAGGGCTGCGCGGTGGCTTCGGATGCGTTCTTTCCCTTCGCGGACGGTCTGCTGGAAGCGGCTGCCGCAGGCGGGGCCTGCGTGATCCAACCGGGCGGCTCGATGCGTGACGACGAGGTGATCAAGGCGGCGAATGACGCCGGTCTGGCTATGGTCTTCACCGGCATGCGCCACTTCCGCCACTAAGCCGGGGCTTTTACGACATGGCAGCACGTTGGATGATCTGGGGCGCCGGCCTTTCGTTTCTGGCGGATCAGGCCAGCAAATACCTGGTGATCCATTGGATGGGGTTGGACCAGCGCCACCGGATCGACGTGCTGCCGCCGTTTCTGAACTTCCGCTACGGCGAGAACACCGGTATCAACTTCGGCCTGTTCGGCGGCGGCGACGAAGCATCCCGCTGGATTCTAATCGGGATGTCACTGGCGATTTGCCTGGCCCTTGTCGTCTGGATCGCCCGCGCGCCGAAGGCGTCGCGGGGCATGCAGCTGTCAGCCGGACTGGTGATAGGCGGTGCGCTCGGCAATGTCGCGGACCGGCTGTTGTACGGCTACGTGCTGGATTTCCTGAACACTTCATGCTGCGGCATCCAGAACCCGTTTGTGTTCAATGTTGCCGATATCTTCATCTTTGCAGGCGCAGCCGGGCTGATCTTCTTTGACGGGCGGCGCAAAAAGCCTGCGTAGACCTCGCTCGGCAATTGCGCTAAAAGCGCTGAGAAACAGGCAGGAGTTAGGGGTAATGCGGATCCCGTTCGGAGTGATTGTTCTGGCAGGCGCACTGGCCGTGGTCGGCTGCGGGCAAAAAGGGCTGCGCCTTATTCAGAAGCCGGGCACGGGCCCGGATGAATTCCTGGTCTTGCCCTCTAAACCGCTGAGCACACCGGAAAACTACAGCAGCCTGCCGGCCCCGACACCGGGCGGAGTCAATCTGACGGATCCCAACCCGCAAGCCGAAGCGGTTGCCGCCCTCGGCGGCAAGCCCGGTGCGCTGGTTCCGGGCAATGGTATTCCCGCCAGCGATGCGGCCCTTTTAACAGCTTCCAGCCGCTATGGTGTGGAACCGGGCGTGCGCGAAACAGTCGCCGAAGAGGATGCAAAATTCCGCCACCGCAATCGTCGTGTGGGCCGGATCAAACTGTTGCCGGTCGATCGCTACGAGCAGCTTTACAAAAAACAGACGCTGGACCCGCACGCCGCCAACGAACAATTCCGCCGTGCCGGAGCTGCTACCCCATCTGCTCCGCCGGTTGACGGTCTCTGATCCTCACGTTTCTGCCAGCCAGTCTTGTAAGACGCCAGCAGCAGCGTAGGTTATCGGCACTCTTTCTGATGGCAATGGGTGGCGAATTGTGGCTGCATTAAATCTACGAGCAGTAACCGCACTGTGCCAGGCAAGGGCAGAAGTGCAGAAATTGGAGGATGCCAGATGATCCAGAGGATCACATTGGCCGCCGCAGCGCTGACTGCTGCCCTGACTGGCCCGCTGCGGGCAGAAAATGAGGCGGTGACGGCGTTCACCCTCGACAACGGCATGGAGGTGGTTGTGATTGAGGACCATCGCGCGCCGGTGGTGCAGCAGATGGTCTGGTACCGGGCCGGCTCTGCTGACGAGCCGCCGGGCCAGTCCGGGGTTGCCCACTTCCTGGAGCATTTGTTGTTCAAGGGCACCGATAAACTGGCGCCGGGTGAGCTGTCGGCTACCGTGCGGGCCAATGGCGGGCAAGACAATGCCTTCACCAGCTATGACTACACTGCCTATTTTCAGCGTGTCGCCGCCGACAGGTTGGAACTGATGATGCAGATGGAAAGCGACAGGATGACCAATCTGCGGCTCGGCGAAGAGGATATCGCCACCGAGCGGGAAGTTATCCTGGAAGAGCGCAACCAGCGCACCGACAATGATCCGGTGGCTTTGTTCCGCGAACAGCTGCAGGCGGTGCAATATCTGAATCACCGTTACGGCCAGCCGGTGATTGGCTGGCGCCATGAGATGGAGAGCCTTGATATGGAGGACGCGCTGTCCTTCTACCAGACTTACTATGCGCCCAATAACGCCATACTGGTGGTCTCCGGTGATGTCGGACCGGACGATGTGAAGGCGCTTGCCGAGGAGTATTACGGCGTGATCCCGGCAAACCCGGAACTGCCGGAGCGCTTCCGCAGCCAAGAGCCGCCGCAGACTGCAGCCCGCCGCCTGACTTTCGAGGATCCGCGGGTCGCCCAGCCTTATGTGCAACGTTCCTATCTGGCGCCAGAACGCGACAGCGGCGCCCAGCAGAAAGCCGCAGCCCTGTACTTGCTGGCGGAACTTCTGGGTGGCGGCAATACTTCCTACCTGGCAGATGCGCTGCAATTCGACCAGCAGGTCGCTGTCTACTCCGGCGCCTTCTATTCGGGCAGCTCGCTGGACGATACGTCGTTCACTGTTCTGGTGGTTCCGGCCGAAGGCGTCAGCATGCAGCAAGCGGAGGAGGCGCTGGACGCTACTATTGCCCGCTTCCTGGAGGCGGGCGTGGACGAGGCTCA
Source organism: Leisingera sp. SA215 (assembly GCF_055902035.1). NCBI lineage: Bacteria > Pseudomonadati > Pseudomonadota > Alphaproteobacteria > Rhodobacterales > Roseobacteraceae > Leisingera > Leisingera sp. SA215. The sequence goes on from NZ_JBVVXU010000014.1 coordinate 72,372, forward strand.
GCTGGAGCGCATCAAGCTGCAGTTGCGCGCTTCAGAAACATACAACCGTGACAACGTGAACGGAATTGCCAACCGCTATGGCCAGGCACTCAGCATCGGGCTGACCGTGCAGGATGTGCAGGACTGGCCCAAGATTCTGCAATCGGTCACGGCGGATGAGATCATCGCCGCCGCAAAGGAGGTTCTGCGGCCTGAAACGTCAGTTACAGGCTGGATGACCCGCAGCCAGGAGGTAACCCAATGACTTCGCTTAAATTCATTGCGGCATCATTGGTGGCTTTTGTGTTGGCGCTGCCCGCTTGGGCTGGAATTAAGATCGAGGAAGTCACGTCTCCTGGCGGCATCACTGCCTGGCTGGTCGAGGACCATGCGATTCCCTTCTCGGCTCTTGAGCTGCGCTTTCGCGGCGGCACTTCATTGGATGCCCCGGGGAAACGCGGGGCGGTGCACATGATGACCGGATTGCTGGAGGAAGGCTCCGGCGATCTGCGCGCGCAGGATTACGCCCGCGCACTGGAAACCCTGGCGGCGGAGTTTTCCTATGATGCCGACAAGGATTCAGTGTCCGTTTCCGCCCGTTTTCTGACTGAAAACCGCGAGGATGCGGTGGCCCTGTTGCGCCAGACACTGTTTGAGCCGCGGTTCGACCAGGATGCGCTGGACCGGGTCCGGGCCCAGGTGCTGGCGGGGCTGCGTTCTGATGCCAAGAACCCGAACACGATCGCGGGCGAGGCCTTCTCGCGGATGGCCTATGGCGATCACCCCTATGCCAGTGACGGCAAGGGGACGCTGGAGTCGGTTTCCGCGCTCAGCCGGCAGGATATTTTCGATGCCTATGAGGCGGTTTTTGCCCGTGATAGGCTGTACGTCAGCGCGGTGGGGGATATCACCGCCGAGGAGCTTGGCTTGCTGCTGGATGAGCTTCTGGGTGCCTTGCCTGCCGAGGGCGGACCAATCCCGGGGCCTGCTGAGGTCGCCATCACGGGCGGCGTCACTGTTGTGGATTTCGATACCCCGCAATCTGTGGCTCTGTTCGGCCAAAAGGGAATCAAGCGCGAAGACCCGAATTTCTTCACGGCTTATGTGATGAATCAGATCCTGGGTGGCGGGTCTTTCGAAACCCGGCTGATGACCGAGGTGCGGGAAAATCGCGGGCTGACCTACGGCGTTTATTCCTATCTGGTGCCGCGTGATCTGGCGGCGGTCTACATGGGATCGGTGGCGTCGGCCAACAGCAAAATGGCCGAAGCGGTCGAGGTGATCCGCAATGAATGGCGCCGCATGGCCGAACAGGGCGTGACCGAAAAAGAGCTGAAGGATGCGCAGACCTATCTGACCGGCGCCTATCCGCTGCGCTTTGACGGCAATGGCCGTATTGCGTCGATCCTCGCTGGCATGCAGATGGACCACTTGCCGATCAGCTATGTGGAAACCCGCAATGACCGTATCAATGCGGTTACATTGGACGACGTGAACCGCTTTGCCGCGGAATTCTTGGATCCTGACGGCTTGCATTTCGCCATTGCGGGACGCCCCGAGGGTCTGGCCTCCACCAACTGACAGCCCTCAGGCGGGGCCGCGATGCCCCGCTTGCCATCCTGCACAGCACACTGCCGCGCACGGCAGCGGGCGCTTGCCGCTTTCCCTTTCAATTTAGCCCAAACTCATGTAAGGGCGAGCTTGTCTGAGACGATGTGCCAGGCCCCGGCACGCGAAAGCAAGATAGATGGGGCCGGCGGCAATGGGGCCGCCACGCAACGGGAGACCCGGAGGGCCGGGAGTGCTCCCATTTAGGATACGCTAGATGTTTAACGTTTCGAAAAAATCGATGCAGTGGGGCGAAGAGACGCTCACACTGGAAACCGGCAAGGTTGCCCGCCAGGCTGATGGCTCTGTGATTGCCACGCTGGGCGAAACCTCGGTCATGGCCAACGTGACCTTTGCCCGACAGCAGAAGCCCGGCCAGGACTTCTTCCCGCTGACCGTGCATTACCAGGAAAAATACTACGCTGCGGGCAAAGTGCCCGGCGGCTTCTTCAAGCGCGAAGCGCGTCCGACCGAAAAAGAAACCCTGACCGCGCGCCTGATCGACCGTCCGATCCGTCCGCTGTTTGTTCCCGGCTTCAAGAACGAAGTCCTGGTGATGTGCACCGTGCTGAGCCACGACCTGGTCAACGACCCGGACATGGTTGCAATGATCGCCGCCTCCGCTGCGCTGACCCTGTCGGGCGCACCGTTCATGGGTCCGATCGCAGGCTGCCGCGTTGGCTTCGAGGACGGCGAGTACGTTCTGAACCCGACCGTGGACGACATGCAGGACCTGCGCCTGAACCCCGAGCAGCGTCTGGACCTGGTTGTTGCAGGTACCAAAGATGCCGTGATGATGGTGGAATCGGAAGCCTACGAACTGTCCGAAGCTGAAATGCTGGGTGCGGTGAAATTTGCCCACGAACAGATCCAGCCGGTAATCGACCTGATCATTTCGCTGGCTGAAGAAGCTGCGAAAGAGCCGTTCGACTTCCAAGCGCCGGATTACTCCGAGCTATATGAAGCGGTCAAAGCGGCCGGCGAAACCGAGATGCGCGCCGCATTCGCGATCAGCGACAAGCAGGAGCGCACCGCCGCTGTTGCCGCGGCACGCGAAACCATCAAAGCCGCTCTGACTGAAGAGCAACTGGGCGACGCAAACCTGGGTTCCGCGCTGAAAAAGCTGGAAGCCGGCATTCTGCGTGGCGACGTTGTCAAAACCGGCAAGCGTATCGACGGCCGTGCGACTGACGAGATCCGTGCGATCGTGTCCGAAACCGGCCTGCTGCCGCGGACCCATGGTTCGGCGCTGTTCACCCGTGGCGAAACCCAGGGCCTAGTCGTGACCACGCTGGGCACCGGCGACGACGAGCAGTTCATCGACGCGCTGCACGGCAACTTCAAGTCCAACTTCCTGCTGCACTACAACTTCCCGCCCTACTCGGTGGGTGAAGTCGGCCGTGTCGGCGGCCCCGGCCGCCGCGAAATCGGCCACGGTAAGCTGGCCTGGCGTGCTTTGCAGGCGGTTCTGCCTGCGGCAACCGACTTCCCCTACACTATCCGCCTGGTCTCCGAGATCACCGAATCGAACGGTTCGTCCTCGATGGCCTCGGTCTGCGGCGGCTCGCTGTCAATGATGGATGCGGGCGTGCCGCTGAAGGCGCCGGTGGCCGGTGTCGCCATGGGGCTGATCCTGGAAGACGACGGCTCCTACGCGATCCTGTCCGACATCCTGGGTGACGAAGACCACCTGGGCGACATGGACTTCAAAGTGGCAGGCACCGAAAACGGCATCACCTCGCTGCAGATGGACATCAAGGTTGCAGGCATCACACCCGAGATCATGGAGAAAGCCCTGGCGCAAGCCAAAGACGGCCGGATCCACATCCTCGGCGAGATGGCGAAAGCCCTGACCGAAGCGTCCGAGTTCTCGGTCCACGCTCCGCGTATCGAGACCATGCAGATCCCGACCGACAAGATCCGTGAAGTGATCGGCTCCGGCGGCAAGGTGATCCGAGAGATCGTCGAAGTGTCCGGCGCCAAGGTCGACATCAACGACGATGGCGTGATCAAGATCGCCAGCCCGAACGGCGAGGCCATCAAGAAGGCCTATGACATGATCCATTCGATCGTGGCAGAGCCGGAAGAAGGCCAAGTCTACACAGGCAAGGTTGTGAAGATCGTCGACTTCGGCGCATTTGTGAACTTCTTTGGCAAGCGCGACGGCCTGGTGCACGTCTCGCAGATCGAGAACCGTCGCCTGAACCATCCTTCGGACGTTCTGAAGGAAGGCCAGGAAGTGAAGGTCAAGCTGCTGGGCTTCGATGACCGCGGCAAGGTCCGCCTGTCGATGAAAATCGTTGATCAGGAAACCGGCGAAGAAATCGCGCCGGAAAAGAAAGAAAAAGCAGAGCAGGACTGATCCCTGTCTGACTGCACATAAACAGCCCGGGGCGCGCGATCCGCGCCCCGGGTTTTCCATTTCCGCCGGGACGTACATGGAACAGTCTTTGCCGCCCCGTGTGACCATCATAACGGTCACCTATAATTCTTCCGCCGTTGTTGAGAGCCTATTACGCTCCATTCCCTCTTCGGTGCCGTGCATTCTGGTCGACAACGCCTCCCGGGATGCGGCGGACACCCGTTCGCTGGCTGCAGCATATGGCGCCTCATTCATTGCGAACCCGCAAAACACCGGCTTTGGCCCCGCCTGCAATCAGGGGGCGGCACAGGCGGACACTGAGTTTCTATTTTTCGTGAACCCTGATGCCGAACTGTTCGAAGACACGCTGGAGCATCTGTTGGCTGCTGCCGATGCCCACCCAAAGGCGTCCGCTTTCAACACCCGTATTGTCAAAGACGACGGGTCGCTGTTCTTCAAACGCCGCAGTAAGCTGATCCCGAAATCGCTTTGGCTGGGCCGCAACGCCGCGAAGCAGGACGGCGAGGTTCCGGTGCTGTCGGGCGGTGCGCTGCTGGTGCGCAAATCGGCCTTTGACCACGTCGGTGGCTTTGACCCGAAAATCTTCCTGTTCCACGAGGACGACGACCTCAGTCTGCGCCTGAAGTCGGAATGCGGGCCGCTGCGCTATGTCTTTGGCGCCAAGGTGAAGCACCTTCTGGGCCATGCTACCGAACGTTCGGCGCGCACGGCGGCGCTCAAGGCCTGGTACATGGGCCAGTCGCGGGTCTACGGCGCCCGCAAGCACGGCTTGCCTTTTGGCTTCCTGCGGGCCTTGGGGGAAGCGTCGCTGCAGCTGATCTCACCGCTGAACCTGGTGTCGGCGCGCAAACGGTCCAAGAACTGGTACTATTTCCGCGCTATCCTCAGCAGCGCAGGCCAGCAGTCCGCGGACCGCCCGCCGCCTTGGCAGCAAGACTGATCTGGCTGGCACACAATGGTTGCAATTTACAGGCGTCCCGCATGAAACGGCCCCCGCTTTGGAAAATCACCCGAGAGCTGAAACGCCCGTTGCAGCAGATCACTCAGCTGCCCAGCCGCCTCGGCTCGCTGCTGCTGGGCCGCTGGTATTATGACGCAGTCCTGGCCCGCAAGATCCGCTGCACCGAGGGCGCCATACCGGCTGGACCGCAGCCTGCGGTCTACCTGATTTTCCCCAGTCAGGGCCTGCAAGATTCCCACTTCATCGCTCTGCGCTATCTGATCGACAGCGGTTTTGCCCCGGTTGTGGTCTCCAACATCCCGCTTGGCGATGCCGATCGGCAGCGGCTGAGCAAAGTCTGCTGGCTGTGCATTGAACGCCCGAATTTCGGATATGACTTCGGCGGCTATCGCGACGGGCTGCTGACGGCCCATACGCGGCTGAAGCGCATTGACCGGCTGGTGCTTCTGAATGATTCCTCGTGGTTTCCGCTGCCGGGTGCAGGCGACTGGCTGGCGGAGGCCGAAGCACTGAATGCGGATTTCGCGGCTGCCGCCTGCAACTACGGCCATCCGCGGGTGGAGGCTGAACGCTTCCGCAGCATCAACTGGGGCTATTCTACCGCCAGCCGGAATTTCCAGTACTGCTCCTTTGCGCTGATGCTGTCAGGCGGCCTGATGGCTGATCCGAATTTCATCAAGTTCTGGAAGCGCTTCCCGCTGACCAACAACAAGAAATTCATTGTCCGGCGGGGTGAAACCGGCCTTACCCAGTGGGTGCTGGCACATGGGTTTTCGCATGGTGCCGTGCTGAAGACCGCAGATTTGGATCAGCGGCTGGCGCAGCTGCCACCGGACGAAATCCGGCAGGTCGCCGAAGAAACGGTCATCTTCGGCCGCCCCAGCCTGGCGGCGCTGAAGGCCAGGCTGCTGTCAAACGGCGCCCCCGCGGAAGATTACCTGTCCTTCATCCTGACCGCCGTTGCCACTCAAGGCGTCAGCTATACGCTGCCTGCCTACTTGCATGCCGCGGCAGGGTTCGCCTTCCTCAAGAAATCGCCCTGCTGGCTGACCCGGGACGGGTCGGACATCACTCTGCGTTTTGCGGCCGGGCTGAAGGGCGAAGCTGGTCAGGTCTTCGCCGCAGAGGCCTGTCAATTACGTCAAAGCCGGGCGCCGGACTTTCCACCGGCTCCGGACTGACCTCAGCAATATACAAAAAACAAGCCGCCCGACGGCGGCTTGCAAGCATTGCAGTTGAGAACGCCGGTTACTCCGGTGCCTTGGTCTTGCGCAGGTAGGGGAAGATGGTCTTGAATTCGCCGAACTTCGCCTTTGCGTCCTCGTTCGACACGGTGGGCGGAATGATCACATCCTCGCCGGGCATCCAGTTCGCCGGTGTGGCAACACCCTTGCCCAGCGACATTTGCAAACCGTCCAGCGCCCGCAGGATCTCGGCAAAGTTGCGGCCCACGGTCATCGGATAGGTCATCGACAGTTTCAGCTGCTTGTCCGGGCCGATGATGAACACCGACCGCACGGTAGCGCTGTCTGCAGGCGTGCGGCCATCGGGCAGATAGGCTTCGGCGGGCAGCATGTCGAAGGCTTTGGAAACTGCCAGACCGTCATCTGCGATGATCGGGAAGCCCGGCGCCGCGTTGCCGTATTCCTCGATGTCCTTTTTCCACTTCTTGTGGTCCTCGACCCCATCAACCGAAACGCCAAGGACCTTGGTGTTGCGCTTTTTCCATTCCTCGCTCAGCTGCGCCACTGCGGAAAACTCAGTGGTGCAGACCGGGGTGAAATCCTTGGGGTGCGAGAACAGAATCGCCCAGCTGTCGCCGATCCAATCATGAAAGGTGATGGTGCCCTGATCCGTTTCCGCAGTAAAATCGGGGACCGTGTCGTTAATGCGCAAACCCATGGCCGTATCTCCTTTTCAGATGAGTTTTGAGTCGTCTCGACTGCAACTTAGGTAGTCTAACGCAACGATACAGCCCCCGTACCGGGAAACCACGAAAAATCGGCGCCAGCCGCCGAGGCGAAAGATTGCAGCCGGTCCAAGCGGCCATTGACAATGCGTGCAATAATTTGATCAAATTATGCGGCGACACCCTTGCCCCGCCCTTGCCCCCGTGCCGGAGCGGTGACACAGTGGCCGCGAAACCGACAAGGCGGCAACCAGAATACCTCTGATTTGGGAGATCCCGAGATGCTCGAGAAACGCGAATTTTATATCAACGGCCAGTGGGTCGCCCCTGTGGCCTCCCATGACTTTGAGGTGATCAACCCCTCGACCGAAGAACCCTGCGCTGTCATTTCTCTGGGCTCCGAAGCGGACACCAACGCCGCTGTGGCTGCCGCCAAAGCAGCGCTGCCAGGCTGGATGAACACCCCGGTGGCAGACCGCATCGCGCTGGTGGAAAAGCTGGTTGATGTCTATGAGGCACGCGCCGAGGACCTGGCTCAGGCGATGTCGCTGGAAATGGGCGCACCGATCGACTTGTCGCGCACGTCGCAAGTCGGTGCCGGCAGCTGGCACCTGCGCAACTTCATCGCCGCAGCCAAGGAATTCGACTTTGACGCTCCGTTGAACGAGCGCAGCCCCAACGACCGCATCATTCACGAGGCGGTAGGCGTCTGCGCGCTGATCACGCCGTGGAACTGGCCGATGAACCAGGTGACGCTCAAGGTCGGCGCAGCGGCGGTGGCCGGCTGCACTATGGTGCTGAAGCCCTCCGAGCAAAGCCCGCTGAATGCGATGATCTTTGCCGAGCTGATGCACGAGGCCGGCTTCCCTGCGGGGGTCTTTAACCTGGTGAATGGTGACGGTATGGGCGTTGGCTCGCAGCTGACCACGCATCCGGATGTGGACATGATCTCCTTCACCGGCTCGACACGGGCGGGCATTGCGATCACCCAGGCTGCGGCGCCGACCCTGAAGAAAGTGGATCTGGAACTTGGCGGCAAGGGCGCCAATGTGATCTTTGAGGATGCCGACGAAAAAGCGGTAAAGCGCGGCGTGCTGCACATGATGCAGAACACCGGTCAGAGCTGCAACGCGCCCAGCCGGATGCTGGTGCAGAACAGCGTCTATGACCGCGTGGTTGCTGAGGCGGCTGAAGTGGCCGCCAAGGTCGAGGTCGGCCCGGCCAGCCAGGAAGGCCGCCACATCGGCCCAGTGGTGAACGAGCTGCAATGGAACAAGATCCAGGATCTGATCCAGCAGGGTATCGACGAAGGCGCCAAACTGGTGGCTGGCGGCACCGGCCGTCCGGAGGGGCTCAACAAGGGCTACTATGTGAAACCCACCGTTTTCGCAGATGTGAACAACCAGATGACCATCGCCCGCGAGGAGATCTTTGGCCCGGTTCTGTCGATCATCCCGTTTGAGGACGAGGAAGAGGCGATCGGGATCGCCAATGATACGCCTTACGGGCTCACCAACTATGTGCAGACCCAGGATGGCGCCCGCGCCAACCGCATGGCCCGCGCGCTGCGCTCCGGCATGGTGGAAATGAACGGCAAGTCGCGTTCCGCGGGCTCGCCCTTTGGCGGCATGAAACAGTCCGGCAAAGGCCGCGAGGGGGGCAAGTGGGGGATCGAGGATTTCCTGGAAGTCAAAGCCGTCGGCGGCTGGGCAGCGGAATAAGCCGTCTGTCAGAGCGTTTTGGAGAGCCGCCTCTTGAGGCGGCTTTCTTTTTGCACCGTTATTGTCCCGGAGCGGAGGGGCTCCCGCGCTTGCTAGCCCCCCGGCTGCGCCGGACGGCCCTCAGCCTTGGGCGCGGCCCGTGCTGCGCACGGGCAAAAAGAGCTGAAAAGCGCTTGAGAGACACCAGTGCCTCTCAAGACGCCTGATCCATTGTAGGAACGGTCTGCCGCGCCTCAAGGGTGAACCGTGCGGCCGTTGGCGCGGCCCTTGACCCGCGGCAGACCCGGATATGGTGAGGTTAAAGAAAGGCTCTAATCAGGCAGATTGCGGCGATTCCGGCAGCCATGGTCAGCGGCAGGCTCCGGGTGGCAAGAGCAACGGCGAGGGCAACGGCGCCGGCCACCCATTCCTGCGGGCCTCCTTGCATCAGCAGATAGGTAACCAGCGACAGGATCAGACAGCCAGGCAAAGCCTGCAGGCCCCGTGCCCAAGGGCCATGGTCCGGCAGCCGGCGGCCCAGCATGTAGCCGGAGAGGCGGATGGCAAAGGTTGCCGCTGCCAGGGCGAAGATCAGAGCCCATGTTTCAGTCATCGCCCAGCACTCCGGCAATTGCGGCGCCGCCAAGGCCGCCCAGGATCAGGGTCCAGGTTGGGTCCAGCGGGGTGAGCAGGCCTGCCAGCAGCACGATGGCGATGGATGCTCCCCAAGGCAGCAGCATCACGCTGCCGCTCCACAGCGAACGCAGGATGGCGATGAAGGCGGCGGTGAAGGCGAAATCCATGCCGAGGGAGCGCGGCTCCGGCACCGCCGTGGCAAATGTTGCCCCAGCCACTGTGGCCAGCACCCAGACCGCCGCCAGCCCGAGGCCGCCACCCACCAGGTACCAGTAGCCTGCACGGCGGCCGCGGGCGCGCATCGCGTGCATCAGCGCCCAGTTCTCATCCGTGGCCAGGTGCACCCCCAGCAGAACCTGCCACCAGGGCCGCCCGGCGAAGTCCTGCTGCAGCGAGGCGGTGATCAGCAGCAGCCGGAGGTTCAGCGCCAGCCCGGCCAGAACGGCGGCGCCGGCGCCGGCACCTGCCATCAGCCGCTCAACCGCGATGATCTGCGAAGAGCCGGCAAAAACGATGGTCCCCATCACCCCGGTCTGCAACCCGTCCATCTGAGCCTGCGCTGCCAGCAGCCCGAAGGCCAGCCCGTAGACGCCAACGCCAATCGCCAGCGGCAGGATATCCCGCAGGCCCGCAGTCAGCTGGTTGCGGAAGGGCGGGCTTGCGGAAGTTTCCTGCATGGACACGTGAGAGTTCCTATGGATGCGGGGCGGCCGTTCACCTATACCGAACGAGAGTCTTCTATACCGAACGATTCGTTCGTTCGTCAAGCCGAACGAAAGGATGAAATACAGAACATGTCAGCCCCCCATCAGATGATCGCCGCCGCCATCCAGCGCGAGCGCAGCCGTGCGGGTAAGTCGCTCTCGGGGCTTGCTGCCGACGCCGGCATTGCCAAGTCGACGCTGTCGCAGCTGGAGGCAGGCAACGGAAACCCCAGTGTAGAGACGCTTTGGGCGCTGGCTGCTGCGCTGGACGTCCCTCTGAGCCTGCTGTTCGAGACCGAAGCGCCGGCCACCAGGCTGATCCGGGCGGGAGAAGGCGAAGTTCTGGAATCGGAGCAATCCGATTTCACCGCGGTGCTGCTGTCGCGCTGCCCGCCCAATGTGCGCCGGGATGTCTACCGGGTGGTGATGCAGCCGGGGGAGATCCGCCGCGCCCAGCCGCATCCGCGCGGCACGGTGGAGCATATGCTGGTCTGCACCGGGCAGATGCGTGCCGGGCCGGAGGGACAGGAGCAAGTGCTGAGCGCCGGCGACTATTACACCTATCCCGGCGACCATCCGCACAGTTACGAGGCACTGCAGCCGGACACGCTGTTCACGATGGTGATGGAGGCGCCCTGAGCCGGGACCTCAGAACTCCGGCTTCACCCGGAATTTCAGCGACTCGCCGCTGTCGGGGTGTTTGATCCGCAGTTCCTCGGAGTGCAGCATCAGCCGGGGATGCTCCAGCGCTGCACCGCTAGCATAGAGCGGATCGCCCAGGATCGGATGGCCCAGCGACAGCATATGCACACGCAGCTGGTGTGAACGACCGGTTTTCGGTGTCAGCCGCACCCGCGTGGAACCGTCCTCATATTTCATTACCCGCCAGCCGGTGACGGCGGGTTTTCCGGTCTCATGGCAGACCATCTGTTTCGGCCGGTTCGGCCAATCGACGATCAGCGGCAAATCCACTGTGCCGCTCCGCGGCTCCAGCCGGCCGGACACCCGTGCCACATAAGCCTTCTTTGCGGTGCGTTTTTCAAACTGCATCGACAGGTGCCGCTGGGCATGCGGGGTGAGGCCGAATACCATCACGCCGGAGGTATCGCGGTCCAGCCGGTGCACCAGCAGCGCTTCGGGGAACATCGCCTGGATGCGGGTAATCAGGCAATCGGCCAGATGCGGGCCGCGTCCCGGTACCGACAGCAGCCCGGCAGGCTTGGTCACCGCCAGCAGCTCGGCATCGCGGTGCAGGATCGCCAGCGGGTCTTGCGGCGGAGTGTATTCGCTTGAAACGGCCATAAGCGCCTGCCTAGCGCCGCAGGCAGGCGGGGGCAAGCACAGGCCGGGCCGGCATCGGTTTTCTCTCCGGGCTTCCCATTGGGACCGTTCATTTGCTAAATTGACACTGTCCCGGCGATCCGGTAACCGGCGCGCCTCACGTACACATGGGGACTAGGCATGGCACGCAAACGCAAAGGGCGCGATATTTCCGGCTGGCTGGTGGTGGACAAGCCCGCGGGGCTGACCAGCACGGCGGTTGTGAACAAGGTGCGCTGGGCGCTGGATGCCAAAAAAGCAGGCCATGCCGGAACCCTGGACCCCGAGGCAACCGGTGTTCTGGCCGTGGCACTGGGGGAGGCAACCAAGACCGTGCCCTATATCACCGACGCGCTGAAGGCCTATACCTTCACTGTGCGGCTGGGCGCGGCGACCAATACCGACGACGCCGAGGGCGAGGTGATTGCGGCCAGCGATGAACGCCCCGCCGACGCGCAGATCAAAGAAGCGCTGCAACCCTTCCTGGGCGAGATCATGCAGGTGCCGCCCAAGTTTTCAGCGGTGAAAATCGACGGCCAGCGTGCCTATAAACTGGCGCGTGACGGTGAAGAGGTCGAGCTTGCTGCCCGCCCGCTGTGGGTCGAAGAGCTGGTCCTGCTGGACCGTCCTGATGAGGATCACGTTGTGCTGGAAATGACCTGCGGCAAGGGCGGCTACGTGCGCTCGATCGCCCGCGATCTGGGTGCGGCGCTGGGCTGCTATGGCCATGTGAAGCAACTGCGGCGGATCTGGTCCGGCCCGTTTGATGCCGAGGACGGTATCACTCTGGAGCTGGTGGACGAGCTGGCGAAATCCACTGACCTGGACCAGTATCTGCGGCCGCTGGAAGAAGGGCTCGCCGACCTGCCCGAGCTGAAATGCACTCCACAGGGTGCGGTGCGCCTGCGTAATGGCAATCCGGGCATGGTGATGGCCGCGGATGTGGAGTACGGCGATGAAGCCTGGGCGTCGCTGGATGGTCAGGCAGTGGCTGTGGGGGTCTACAAAGCCGGTGAATTGCACCCGAGCCGGGTTTTCGTGCAGCCGGAGTGATCCGCTGAACGGCCGGGCTGAGGCGAACCGGAGCGGTTTCCAATAGGTCAGTAGCTATGACTAAATGTTTCGCGCGCGAAACATTGGGCCAGAATTGCTGACCCATTCTTTCCAGGGATGATTTACTTCACCCGCACGCCTGCTTATGGCGTCAGACCGGGTCGGCATCGTAACTGGTGGCTGATACATATTGATCCTGTTGCGACGTCAATATCACATTGGCTGCCGTGCCTTGCTCCGGTGTGATCGGATTTCCGGCTGCATACCGCCACCCGTCTTCATCAATTGAGCACTTGTCATAAAAGGCAATGCTGACTGGCCGCCAGGCAGCGCAGCAATGGCGGTATTGTCTGGCTGAGGATCGCGTCGAAATGTGCGGGGGCTGCATTCGAGAAGGGCCCGATACGGCGGCTATCAGGACTGTCTTTCAGATCTGCGCCATAGACTTCGGCCTTACGGGTTTCGGCGTCGCCCAGTGGCACATCGTTCAAGGCCGGAAAAGCATGTGCGTTCGCTGACGTCTTTAATGTGCCATGATACCGGGCAATTCACTTCAAGGACGTGGTCCGCTGGTCTGGAAACTTGGACGGGCGGAACAGTTTTGTTAAAGGCGGATGATGATCATCCGCAGCCACACCAAGGGCGATGCGCCCTCAACTGCCGTTTATTCGGATTGCGAAACCTACCGCTACAGCCTGACCCGGGTCTGGAACCCTGCCGGGCCGCGGGTGATGTTCGTGATGCTCAATCCTTCTACTGCAACCGAGGTGCAGAACGATCCCACCATCGAACGCTGCGAACGCCGTGCACGGGTATTGGGGTTCGGCGGCTTCAGGGCCACAAACATCTTTGCCTGCCGGGTCACCGATCCGCGCGGGATGCGGCAGCTGGAGGAACCAGAGGGCCCGGACAACATGCCGGCCATACTGCAAGGAATGGAGTGGGCCGATATGGTTATTTGCGCTTGGGGCACCCATGGCGAGCATTGCGGGCAAGGGGCGCGGGTTACTGCGGCGCTGCGCGCAACCGGAAAGCCGTTGCACCACCTCGGGCTCAGCAAGGCAGGCCATCCGAAGCACCCGCTTTATATCGCCTACACCCGGCAACCAGAGCTTTGGCTTCAGCGATAGCGGTATCTTCAAGGCCCGTTAACTGATGTTCTCCATTTGTTTTGCATTCGCAATCACCGCGTGTGATCGTGCGGGTGGGTATAAGTGTTTGTTGAGGTAGAGCGGGCAATGTTGTGGCTGGCGAGTGTTCTTGGTCTTGTTGCGGTGGGCAGCGCGGTCCTGGTTGATAACGAAACCCCGGAGGGCGACGAAACGTCCTCCGGGCCCGGTCCGGAGGCGGATACCGGCGGGGATGGGCTGGCCGGCGGATATATCGAACCGGATGGCAGCACCGTAACCGGTACCGATGACAATGACATCATTGCGGGATCCGGGGCGGCTGACAGCCTTGGCGGCGGTGATGGCGATGACCAGCTTGGCGGCTACAGCGGTAATGACTGGATCGGCGGGGGCCAGGGCAACGACGTTTTGCATGGCGATAGCGGAGATGACAGCCTGTCCGGCGGCCCAGGCCAGGACCTGCTGCATGGCGAAGACGGTGCGGACGTGCTGCAGGGCGGCGCTGGAGAGGACAGTCTCTTTGGGCATTTCGGAGATGACATGCTGCAGGGCGGCGGCGGTGCGGATCTGCTGCACGGCGGACAGGGCGAAGATTGGCTCGAAGGCGGTCAGGGCCACGACACGCTGCATGGAAATGACAGCAATGACAGCCTTGTTGGCGGCGGCGGCGGGGATGCGCTGTATGGCGGTTATGGAAATGATGTCGTTTCCGGTGCCGGGGACGGCGCGGACCAGGACTATGTCAATGGTGGAGCCGGTGATGACACACTGATTGCCGGGACCGGGGATGTGCTGACCGGCGGTGCCGGCGATGATCAGTTCATGGCGGGCCACTGGACCGGGACCGAAGATGCCGTGCACCTGGTGGATTTCGATTCACATGAAGATAAGCTGGTGCTGGTCTGGGATTTCGAAGACGGCGAAGAACCTTCGGTAGAATTGCGTCAAACCCCCGGGGCAGAAGACGAGCAAGTTATCCTTGTCAACGGCGAGCCGGCCTTGCGGCTCATCGGAGCCAAGGGGATGACAGCGGCGGATCTGGTCCTGATCGACCCAGCCTCTGCCGTTGCAACCGGGTTGCTGCCGCAGTAGGCCCGCACGGAACCACCCGCTGGCAGTTAATCTTTGCCTTTAATACCGAAACATCATATACGCCCGCATCTGCTGCGATTCTGCGGCAGGTTCCTCCATGGGCCTGTGCTGGACGACATCCCGGCCTGTGCCATCCACTCTAACCTTTTAAGGAGACCCCGATGTCGATCACTGCAGAAGAAAAAACACGCCTGATGAAAGAATTCGCGACCAAGGACGGCGACACCGGTTCGCCGGAAGTCCAGGTTGCAATCCTGACCTCGCGCATCAACACCCTGACTGAGCACTTCAAAACCCACAAGAAGGACAACCACGGCCGCCGTGGCCTTCTGAAGATGGTTGCTCAGCGCCGCAAGCTGCTGGACTACACCAAAGGCAAGGATGAGGCCCGTTACCAGGACCTGATCAAGCGCCTCGGCATCCGCCGCTAATCCGCGCTTATCCCGGATTTTGCGCCCGTTCCGTAAGGAGCGGGCGTTTTTTTGTCCGCAAGTCCCGTTGTGGGCTTGGGTTTGGGCCTGGCATGCGGGCAGGGCTGCATGGAAAACGCCGCCCCGGAAGGAGCGGCGCGTTAGGTCTTGACCAGAAACAGGCAGGCGCTGGGGACCTGTGCTTCACTCGCCGTAAGGCACCCAGATGTTCTTTATCTCGGTGGCTTCCTGCAAAAACCGTTTGGTGTGGTCCTGCGTCCAGTCGGTGGCGGTGCCGTTGTTGACCCAGGTCCGTTTCAGATTACCTGCCGATGCGGCCTCGATCGCCGCTGACAGATCGGTGGAGGAGAAGCTCCAGACCGCATCCACGTTCAGATGCGAGGCCAGCGGTTTGGCCAGCTCGGTGTGTCTGCCGGTCAGGATGTTGACCACGCCTGCAGGCACGTCTGATGTCTCCAGAACCTGGTAGAAGTCGGTGGCCGCCAGCGGAAAGGGCTCGGAGGCCGCCAGTACCATCCGGTTGCCCATAGCCATTGCAGGGGCCATTGCCGAGACCAAACCCAGCAGCGGCGCCTCATCGGCGCAAAGCGCGCCAATCACACCCGCAGGTTCCTTCATTGCAAGTGCCACGCCGCGGATCGGCACGCCGTGGATCAGGCCGTCGTATTTGTCGGCCCAGGCAGCCGCGGTGAACAAGCGCTGGATCGAGGTTTCAACCTCAGCCGTGCCGGTCTTCTTGCCCGTCATCGCGTCGATGCGGGCGGCAAATTCCGCGGCGCGGGCTGAAAGGTTTTCACCGATGTAATAGAGGATTTGCGCCCGTAAATGCCCTGTGGTCCTGGACCAGCCATTTGCGTCCGCAGCGGCTTCGACTGCGTTGCGGACGTCCTTGCGGCTGGCAAGGCCGGCATGGCCCAAAAGCGTTCCGGACTTGCTGTAGACCGCCTGGGAATAACCGCTGTCCGGGCGGGCCTGCTTCCCGCCGATGTACAGTTTGGCGGTGCGGTCCAGCGGATCTGCCGGCGCGCCGTTGCCGTCAAACGGTTCTGCTTTGGCCAGCGGTTTTGTCTTGGCTTTGGAGCGGGTGTATGCGGTCAAGCCCTCCCAGCCGCCCTCGCGGCCAAAGCCGCTTTCGCGCACGCCGCCGAAGCCGGCCGCAGCATCGAACATGTTGGTGCCGTTGATCCAGACGACGCCGGCTGCCAGTTTCGGCGCCATGTCGAGCGCCAGGTTCAGGTTCTCGGTCCAGACCGTTGCCGCCAGCCCGTAACGGGTGTTGTTGGCCAGCTCCACCGCCTCGGCGGGGGTGCGGAAAGTGCAGGAGACCAGCACCGGGCCAAAGATTTCTTCCTGCATCAGCGGATCGGCAGGCGACAGGCCTTCAATCAGCGTCGGCGGGTAGAAACAGCCGCTTTCAGGCATTTCCACTTGGGCCTGATGCATGGTGCCCGCCTGGTTGGCTGCGACCAGGCGGGAAATGGTGTCCAGCTGCACCGGGTCGACCACGGCGCCCACGTCGATGCATTTGTCCAGAGGGTTGCCAATCCGCAAGCCGTCCATTCTGGTCTTCAGCTTGGTATGGAACCGCCCGGCAATGCCTTCCTGCACCAACAGGCGCGAGCCTGCACAGCAGACCTGACCCTGGTTGAACCAGATCGCATCAACAAGACCTTCGATGGCGCTGTCGATATCGGCATCGTCAAAGACAATGTAGGGGGACTTGCCGCCGAGTTCGAGCGTCAGTGCCTTGCTGCTGCCTGCGGTGGCCTCGCGGATCCGGCGGCCGACCGACGTGGAGCCGGTGAAGGCGATCTTGTCCACGTCTGCCGCGGTGATCATCTCTCCCGCCGCGCCGTCGCCGGTGACAATATTGACAACGCCGTCGGGCAGGCCGGCCTGTCGGCAGATATCGGCAAACAAAAGCGCTGTGAGCGAGGTGTATTCCGCCGGTTTCAGCACCACCGTGTTGCCCATCGCAATTGCAGGCGCGATCTTCCAGGCCAGCATCAGGAGCGGGAAATTCCAAGGGATGATCTGACCGCAGACGCCCAAGGCCTCGGCGTCCGGCAGTTCGCTTTCCATCAGCTGGGCCATGCCTGCGTGATAGTAGAAATGCCGTTGGGCCAGCGGGACGTCGATGTCGCGGGATTCGCGGATCGGCTTGCCGTTATCGAGCGTTTCCAGCACTGCAAACAGGCGGGAATGCTTCTGCAGCAGCCGGGCAATGGCATAGAGGTATTTGGCTCGGCCCGGACCGCCAAGCTCCTGCCATTTGCCTTGCGCCTTGCGGGCGGCTTCAACTGCGGCGTCCACGTCCTTTTGGGTGGCCTGAGTCAGGGTGGCCAGCACCTCTCCGGTGGCGGGATTCCGGCTGTCAAATCCGTCGCCGGGAGCGGTGAATTCGCCGTTGATGAAATGGCCGAACCGGCTGCCCTGATCGACCAGCCAGGCCAGTGCCTCGGCGGCGCTTTCGGGGGCGGGGCCGTAGTCCATGGTGTCAAAAATCTCTTTGATGGTCATAATGTCAGCCCTCAGCCCATCGCGTGGCGGTAACCGGCGGAGTATGCCCCGGTGACATGATGCTCCAGCTGGCGCTCGATATCGCCCAGCAGCGAGGAGGCGCCAAAACGGAACAGGTCGGGCTGCAGCCAGCGGTCGCCCAGCTCATCTTTTATCAGTGCAAGGTACACCAGCGCGTTCTTGGCTTTGGAGATGCCGCCCGCGGGTTTGTAGCCGACGCGGCAGCCGGTATGGTCGCAATAGTCGCGGATGGCACGGATCATCACTAGGCTGACGGGCAGGGTGGCGTTGACGCTTTCCTTACCGGTTGACGTTTTGATGAAATCGGCACCCGCCATCATGCAGACCAGCGAGGCACGTGCCACGTTGCGCAAAGAGCCCAGTTCGCCGGTCGCCAGGATCGCCTTTACATGGGCGTCGCCGCAGGCCTGGCGGAAGGCTTTCACCTCGTCATACAACGCCTGCCAATTGCCGGTCAGAACATGGCGGCGGGAGATCACGATGTCGATCTCCGCAGCGCCTGCCTTGACGCTTTCCTCAATCTCCGCCAGCCGCAGGTGGAAGGGGGACAGGCCTGCCGGGAAACCGGTGGAGACCGCGGCCACCGGAATGCCAGTGCCTTGCAATGCGGCAACCGCGGTGGGGATCATGTCGTGGTAAACGCAGACCGCCCCGGTGGTGAGACCTTCCATCCCCAGTGTGCGCAGTACATCGGCGGTGACCGGCTGACGGGCCTTGGCGCACAGGCGGCGGACACGGCCCTCGGTGTCATCGCCAGAGAGCGTGGTGAGGTCAATGAGGCTGATGGCTTTCAGCAGCCATGCCGCCTGGTGGTCTTTCTTCACGCTGCGGCGGCCCGGCAGGGTGGCACAGCGGCGTTCGATGGCGGACGTATTGGCCTGTACGGCAGCGACCCAGTCCAGGTCCAGCGCCATGCCCGGATTGCGCGGTTCGGCCAGTTGCGGCAGCTGCGCGCTTCGTTCAGCGGTTTGGCTTTCCATTCGGGGAGTCCTCAGCAGAGTTCCGTGCGAAATTCGCACGGGTGCGGTATATTGGCAAGCGAAGCCAACCAGCGCCGCCGGTTTTTGACTGATTGGACAAATTATTGGTGTCCGGGCTTTGCTGGCACCTTGAAAACCGGGGGAAACAGGTGGTGCGGTATAAATTTTTTTCACGCTTCACCTGCCGAAGCCGCGCGCATTCCTGTGGCAGAATCAGCTCCGCATGCTAAATTTAGCGGTATGAGCAGTGCAGAACCCCATATCAGCGAAAGTACCCGTTCAATCATCCGCCAGCTGGATGACAGCGCCATCAACCGGATTGCCGCTGGCGAGGTGGTGGAACGGCCCGCTTCGGCGGTCAAGGAGCTGGTGGAAAACGCCATTGATGCCGGCGCCACCCGCGTCACCGTGGAAATCGCAGATGGCGGCAAGACGCTGATCCGGGTAACGGATGACGGTTGCGGCATGGCGCCGGAGGACCTGCCTTTGGCGCTCTCGCGCCATGCGACCTCCAAAATCGACGGTTCGGACTTGTTGAACATCCATACCTTCGGGTTCCGCGGCGAGGCGCTGCCGTCGCTGGGGGCTGTGGGGCGGCTGACGATCACCAGCCGGGCAGCCGGGCATGAGGCGGCGCAGATCCGCGTCTCCGGCGGCAGGCTGGAACCGGTGAAGCCGGCCGCTTTGCGGATGGGCACCATTGTCGAACTGCGCGATTTGTTTTTTGCCACCCCGGCGCGGCTCAAGTTCATGCGCACTGACCGGGCCGAGAGCCAGGCGATCTCCGACACGGTGAAACGGCTGGCAATGGCGGAGCCTGCGGTTGGCTTTACCATGCGCGACGTGTCCGGAGGCGGTGAGGGCCGGGTGACCTTTCGCGCCGATCCATTGCCGGGGGATTTGTTTGATGCGCTGCACGGGCGGCTCGCCTCGGTTCTGGGGCGCGAATTTGCAGAGAACGCGTTGAAGATTGATGCCACCCGCGAGGGGATCCGGCTTTTTGGCTATGCGGCACTGCCGACCTATTCGCGCGGGGCGGCGGTGGCGCAGTTCCTGTTTGTCAACACCCGGCCGGTGAAGGATAAGACGCTGACCGGCGCGCTTCGGGCCGCCTATTATGATTTCCTCAGCCGCGACCGGCACCCTGCGGCGGCGCTGTTCATCGATTGCGACCCGCAACTGGTCGACGTGAACGTGCACCCCGCCAAATCCGAAGTGCGCTTCCGGGATCCGGGGCTGGCGCGCGGGCTGATTGTTTCAGCCCTGCGTCATGCGCTGGCAGAGGCCGGGCACCGGGCCTCAACCACTGTGGCCGGCGCCACGCTGGGGGCGATGAAGCCGGAACAGCCTACGGCCACCGGCGCGCCGCGGATCTATCAGATGGACCGGCCGTCGTTGGGCGCACGCAACAGTGCTTACGCGGCGCAATCCCCCGGTTTGCCGCCAACGTCTTCCTTTGATGCGCCGCCATCGCCAGGCTTTGCAGAATTGCAGACGGCCTACAGCGGGCGTGTCACAGAGCCTTTGACGGGTTCAACGGCCCCGGGTCAGCTGCCAGCTGCGTCCGAAGCCGCCGCGCCCGGGGCCGAGCAGCTGCCGCTGGGTGCGGCGCGCGGCCAGGTGCATGAAAACTACATTATCGCCCAGACTGCCGACGGCATGGTGATCGTCGACCAGCACGCCGCGCATGAGCGGCTGGTCTATGAGAAACTGAAACAGCAGATGACAGAGACTGGCGTTGCGGCCCAGGCGCTGTTGATTCCGGAGATTGTCGAGCTGAGCGACAATGACTGCGCGTGCCTTTTAAGCGTGGCAGAGGAATTGGCGAAATTCGGCCTTGGCATCGAGGCCTTTGGCGGTAACGCTGTTGCCGTGCGGGAAACCCCGGCGATCCTGGGCGAGGTCAACGCCGAAGCAATGATCAAGGACATTCTGGATGAACTGTCGGACCAGGGTGAAAGCCAGCTGGTGCAGGTCAAGATCGAAGCAATCCTGAGCCGGGTGGCCTGCCATGGCTCGATCCGTTCAGGCAGGCGGATGCGGGGCGAGGAGATGAATGCACTGCTGCGCGAGATGGAGGCAACGCCTCATTCCGGCCAGTGCAATCATGGCCGCCCCACTTATGTGGAACTGAAACTGGCTGATATCGAGCGCCTGTTCGGGCGCAGTTGAACAAGAACCCCCGGTAAAGGGAGGACGAGCAGTGACACTGGAACAGGCCCAATGGGCCATTTACGCGCTGGCTGGGCTGGCCGCGGTTCTGGCCTTGGCGGGGCTGCGGCTGCGAGGCGCCGCCCGGCAGCTAGAACAGGCCAACGGTGATCTTCGCAGTCACAATGCAGGGCTGAAAGCCGAGGTTGCGCGGCTTCCGGAGCTGGCGGATGAGCTGTCCACTTTGCGCCGCACCAGCGAGAATGAGCGCACTGCCCGTTACCAGGCAGAGGCCCAGGTGCAGGCGCTTAAGGCGGAGCACACGGCGCGGCTGGAAGAGCTGAAACAGATGAATAGCCAGATGGAGCACAAGTTTGCCTCCTTGGCCTCAGGCGTGCTGAAGCAGAACTCGGAAAACTTCCTGAGCCTGGTCAGCGAGCGGTTTCAGGCGCACAGCAAATCCGCGGATGCGGATCTGGCCAAGCGCCACGCTGCAATTGAGGGACTGGTAAAGCCGCTGGATCAGAAGCTGGGCCAGTTCGGTGAGCGGATCAAGGAAATCGAGAAAGCCCGCAATGAGGCCTACGGCGCGATCCAGACACAGGTGAAGCATCTGGCCGAGGGCCAAGCCATGCTGGGCGGCGAAACCCGCAAGCTGGTGCAGGCGCTGCGGGCGCCCAAGACCCGCGGCCGCTGGGGCGAGATGCAGCTGCGCCAGGTGTTCGAGATGGCCGGCATGGCCGAGCATGTGGATTATGAGCTGGAGAAAAGCGTTGGCACGGATGACGGGCTGCGCCGCCCCGATGCGGTGGTGCGCATCCCCGGCGGCAAGAGCATTGTTGTGGACGCCAAGACCCCTTTGGAGGGTTATCTGGATGCGCTGGAAGCGGAGACGCCCGATCAGCAGCAGGCGGCGCTGCTGCGTCATTCGGGCCATGTGAAATCCCATGTGCGTCAGCTTGCGTCGAAATCCTATCAAAGCGCGCTGGGCGAGACGCCGGACTTTGTGGTGATGTTCATCCCCGGTGAGACGTTTGTGTCCGCGGCGGTGGAGGCGGATCCCGGACTGATTGAATATGCGTTTGAAAACAAGGTCCTGATCGCCACGCCAACCACCCTGATGGCGCTGGTCAAATCGATTGCCTATGGCTGGCAGCAGGAAAAGATGGCGGAAAACGCCGTTGAGGTGCAAAAGACCGCGAAGGAGCTGTACGACCGGCTGTCGACGTTCTCCAGAAACCTGGCGTCAGTCGGCCGGTCGCTGTCGTCCTCGGTAAATAGTTACAACAAGGCAGTGGGTTCTCTGGAAGCGCGGGTGCTGCCTTCGGCCCGCAAGTTCGAAGCCATGGGCGTTGTTGCGCAAGACGCGGAGTTAGAGGCCCCCGGACAGGTGGAAACTGAACCGCGCCAGGTGGCCCTGCTGGCAGACGAATAGATGCAGCTGCCGCTGATCTGGCGCGCGGGCGCTACCGGGGAGGCCTCGCTGCTGCGGGCAGCGGAGGTCGAGGCCGAGCGTATTGTGGCGCTGTTGCGGATAGCGGTCTCGGGCGGGCTGCTGGCGGCATTGGTGCTGGCGGTTGATGCGGTGCAGACGGTAGAGCAGGATTATCTGTGGCACCAGATCGGTCTCGCGGCGGCAACAATGCTGGCCTATATGGCGGTAGGGGTTTTAAGCTTTGCGGCAATCCGCCAAGGCGTTTTCCGGCGCTGGATGATCTGGGCCGCGGTTACGGCAGACGGGGTGTTCCTGTTCTTGAACGCCTGGCTGTCGCTGTTGAATTCCGGGCTTTCGGGCGAGGTTGTCTTTTCCATGCCAGCCACATGGATGGCGCCGCTGATCCTGGCCTTTGGTGTGCTGCGCTTTAATCCGCTGCTGCTGGGCTACCAGGTGCTGCTGGTTGCAGCGGGGTTCCTGTGGCTGGTCCTATGGGAACCTGCTTACATCTCTGCAGATGCGGTACAGCGTGTTCACCTGTCGTTGGCTACGCCGCCCAATCTGATGCGGGTTCTGATGATAACGCTGGCTGGGGCGGTGCTGATCGTTGCAGCCCTGCGGATGCGCGGGCTGCTGCACCGGTCGATCGAGGAGGCGCGGCAGAAGGCCAATCTGACCCGCTACCTGCCGGCCCAGATGGCAGGCCGTCTGGCAGGCGGCGGGCTGCAGGCGTTGCAGGAAGGCCGCCAGCAGAAAATGGCGATCCTGTTCATAGATATCCGCGGTTTCACCAGCTGGTGTGAAGGCCGCGAGCCGCAGGAGGTCAGTGGCCTGATCACCGAGTTCCGCACCCGTGTCGAAATGGTGGCGGGCCGGACTGGCGGGCTGATCGACAAATACATCGGCGACGCAGCGATGATCCTGTTTGAGGGGGACCGGGCCGCGGTGCGGGCGCTCGACTGCGCCGAAGGGCTGCTTGCAGAGATGGAGGACTGGCGCCAGAAACGGGAGGCCGTTGGAGAAACCGGCCTGGCTGCAGGGATCGGAGTACATTGGGGCGAGGTGTTTTCAGGTGTCACCGGCACACAGGCCCGGCTGGAGTATTCCGTGTTCGGAGACACGGTGAACGCTGCTGCGCGGCTGGTGCAGCTGACAAAGACGACCGGCATGGCGCTGATCGCGTCTTCAGCCTTATTGAAGGAAGCCGGGATAGAGCCCGCGCGCCGAGGCTTGGTTACGCTGCCGGCGGAGCATTTGCGCGGGCGCCGCAGCGGGCTTGCGCTGTTCGGAAAGATGCTGGGCTAAGCAGAGTTCCATTTGGCTCAGATCAAAGACTTAGGCGTTTGCCCTGCTGTTTGCTATGCTGAGGCAGCGAACAGAAGGAATGGACCAATGCTGGAGATCTCAGCCCGCAAGGTGGCACAGGTGGCGATGATGGCCAGGGAATTGGGCCGCGCCGAAGGTGAGCTGCGCGCTTTCATCGACCGGATGGGCGAGGACCAGCAGGCGGAGCTAGTCGGCATTATGTGGGTCGGCCGCGGCAGTTTCGAGCCGGAGGAGCTGGGCGAGGCGATTTATACCGCCCGGCAGGAAGCGACAACGCCGACCGTCGATTACCTGCTCGGAACGCCGCATCTGGCTGACAATCTGGAAGCCGGCCTGGAGGCGCTGGGAATAGATGTGAACGATGTTGAGGACGATGTGATCGGCCGCTAGGGGCCGCGCTGCTCTGCACAGTAAAAGGGCGCCGCGATCTGGCGCCCTTCGTTGTTTCAAGCATCCATCAGGCCTTGCTGTCGACGACCTCAAGGTGCTGAGCCAGTTTGCCGATCTCACCCATCCATTTTTCGACCAGGCCCAGGTCGCTGGGGGCGGCGTGAACGCCGGCAGCGATCTTGCCGTTCATGGCAGCCTCGATGGCAAAGGACACCGGATAGGAGACCAGACGCGCCATTGCGGTGCCGCGCGCGTCACCCCAGGCGTCCATCACATAAGTCTTGTGCCAGACCTCGGCGCCGTCTTTCTCGGCCTTCAGGCCGACGCAGAGCACCACCCGGTCCGGCTCGCCTTCGTCATAGGCGTTTTCGGTCCAGAACTGATCAGACATCTCCTTGAGGCGGGCGTCGCCTTCGAGGCCGGTGAGGGTTTCGACCTCCTTGAAGACATCCGCCCAGGCATCGGCCCAGCCGTTTAGGCGCAGGGTGCCGCGGACGAATTCCTTTACCTTCCAGTCCTCGCCGAACTCGTACTGGCCGATGAAGGGGATCGAGTCGCGGTTCGGGTAGACTTCGAAGCTTTCCGGGGCGGGCAGCGGCGCGTCGTAGGAGGAGATTGCGTCCCAAGGGCGGGCGACCTTCAGTTCCTTGAAGTCGCGGATCGATTTTGACGGCGACCGCAGCGCCTTCAGGACGCCCAGCGGCGACCAGCTGAATTTGTAGCGGAACGGGTTTGGGGTTTTGGGGATGCCGCCGCAATAGGAGATGAAGCTGATCTCGTTTCCCGCGTCAAAGGCTTGCGATGCTTTGTAATCCTCCACCAGCGCATGCGCCATAAGGTGGTCAATGCCGGGATCCAGGCCGACTTCATTGATCAGGCAGACGCCGGCATCTTTGGCCCTTTGGTCCAGCGCGCGCATTTCCGGCGCGATGTAGGAGGAGGAAACGAAATGCGCACCATGCTCAATTGCCAGCTCCGCCAGCGGCACATGCCAGTCGCCCGGCAGCATGGAGACGATCACGTCTTTCGGGCTCAGCATCTGGCCCAGATTGGCGAGGCTGAAGGCGTGAATGTTGGTGGTCAGGTCGCCGACGGCTTCGCGCGCCTTGTCTGTGGTCCGGTTCCAGACCGCCACGTCATGGCCCGCCTCCAAGAGGCGGCGCAGGCCGGGAATTGCAGAGAGGCCGGTGCCGCACCAGTGAATTGTCATGAGATATCTCCCTAGGTCGTCGCGCTTGGATGAGCGCTGGAAAATCAGGTTTTTTGCCCGGCGGCGTGCCGGGCGGTGCCCGACCGGCCCCATGGACGGGCTCTTGGTTTCCGCCTGCAGCCGGGCGCTGCCCTGGCAGCGTTACGGTAAATTCTGTTCGAAAACCGCCTTGGCCCGGCCCCAGACGCCGCTGTTCAGATCGGTCAGGGTCTGCAGCGATGGCAGCAGCTGGGCGGCGTAATCTTCCGAGCTTTCCAGCGGCAGCATCGATGGCAGGTTGTCGATTGCTGTCACGTCCAGCACCGGGTTGCCAGCCACGCGCAGGGCAGGCTGGTCCCAAGAGGTCGCGCGGTCATAGACCGGCACCGGATTGTAGTCACTGTCCGGGTCGCAAGCGACATCACCGATGGCGGTCAGCTTGCGGTCTGCGCTCAGCGCTTCGCGCGGGACAAAGACAGGCGTGCCGGGGCGAGCGAAGATACAGTTCAGGAAAAGGTCATGGGCCAGGATCTCCGGGAAAGGGCCGCCGTTTGCGGTTTCGGCCATGTCCCACTTTGTGACCTGCACACCCATCGTCTCGCAGAGGTCAGCGGCACCGGTTCCAACCCGGCCAAGCGCGCCGATGACGATGGCAGTAGGACGGCCTGTGTTCAGCCCATCGAGTTCCGCTCCGAGATCTGCCAGCAAGGCATCCTTGCCGCCGTAGACGCCAACCGGGCCGCAAAGTTCTCCGCGCTGCTGGGCGGCCCATGCTTTCAGTGTGACTGCCGCGCCGGCATAGCCCGCCCAGTAGCCAAAGGCAGCAACCCGGCGGCCGGTCTCATCGACCAGATACTCCAGATCATAGAGCGTGCCGCCGCCAGCCTTGAACCGCTCCAGCAGCGCCTTGCCGGAATGCTGGCCCTTGAAGGCATGGCCGAACATAATGTGGCGGTGCGGCAGCGGGGTGCCGTCCTCGGGCAGTTCCTTGAGGCCGAAGATGATCGCATCTGCCGGCGCCTCGGGCCAGGAGTTTTCCGGCGCAATTTCACAGCCTGCATCAATGTAGCCCTGCAGCGGAATGGCCCGGACCGAGCTTTCCTCCACCGTGACCCTGATGCCGCCTGACAGCAGCGCCCTGGCGCCTTCGGGGGTCAAGCCCACCCGCTCCTCATTCGGGCGCTGTTCGGCCCGTACCCACAGATGCGTCATCGTCGTGCCCTTCAAAGCATTTCCTTGGCATAGACTGCGCGGATCGACTCGCGCTGCTCCATTGCCGTCATGAAATTCTGGATTTTGGGGAAGTTGTCCACTTTCACCCCGTCACCCGCCAGCCAGGTGCAGATCACATAGAGGTAGCAATCGGCAAGGCTGACCCTATCGCCCAGCACAAAGGGTCCGCGCAGGCCGGCTTGGCTGATGTACTCGCAGGAGGCCGTCATGGTCTGCGGCACCTTGGCCTGCATGTCCTTGTAACTGGAGGTCTTGCTGGCCCAGCGGGCGCCGCGCCGCATATGGGCGTGGTTCACATGCATGGTCGAGGCGAGGTAGAACATCACCTCGCGCATCCGCGCCTTCAGCACCGGGTCCTGCGGGCGCAAGCCGGCTTCCGGCGCCTTATCAGCGATATATTCCAGCAGCGCGCCGGTCTCGGTCAGGATGCCGCCTTCAACCGCCAGGGCGGGCACCCGGCCCTTGGGGTTGATCTGGGTATAGGCCGGACCGGTCTGTTCCTTGGCGGCAAAGTCGATCTTCACCGCCTCGTATTCCATCCCGGCTTCTTCCAGCGCGATGGCCACGGCCACGGAAATTGTAGTGGGGGCGTAATAAAGCTGCATGTCTTTTCCTCCCTTGCGGTCGTTCAAAGATGTGTTTGGGCAAAATGCCGGTCCGGGGCTTCCAGGTGCGGCACCGCGTTGAACAGAACCGGGCTGAGGTGGCCGCCGATCGGGAACAGACGGTGCATCGAGGTGTTCATGATCGCCAGCGCAAGCCGGGCCATGCCCGCGGTGTCCAGCCCCATCGCCTGCCGCAGCGCCATCGCGATCAGCCCGCCGGAGGTGACCACAAGTGCTGGGCCGTCGCCTGCAGCGATTTCTTTCAGTGCTGCTTGGGTGCGGGTCTCAAAACTGGCCCAGCTTTCGTAGGGTTCGGAGATTTCGTCTTTGGCCCAAGCGGCAAAAACCTTGGGCAAATGATCGACAAAACCCTCGCGCTCTTCCGGAATAGCCAGGCCGAGCTGGTCACGCATCGCCTCGGCGAGGGTAAAATACTCCATCTCGTTCAGGCGCGGGTCCTGCACCACATCAGTGCAGCCCATCGAGGAGGCTGTTTCGATATGGCGGGTGAGGGTGCCGCAATAGACGCGGGGGTGATGACTGTCAGTGGCCCGCAGATGTTTCCCCAGCCAGGCCGCCTGCTGGTGGCCCAGATCGCTGAGACGGTCATAGCTGGCTTCGTCCCGGGCGCCGGTATTGGCCTGGCCGTGGCGGATCAGCGTGATGTGGGACATGGGTAGGGGGCTCCGTTGTTTCCGGGGAAGTCTTAGGGGAGGTTCCGGGGAGAGGGAAGACCGGGCTGGGAATTGGCCTTATCAAAGTCATTGAGGGCTGAATAAACTTGGCGCATTGTGCAGCGGTCAATTTGGAGACCCGCCATGCCCCTAGACCGTCAGCGTTTTCTTGATGATTTGCATATGTTGCGCAGCTTTGGCGCATCGGGCGTTGGCAAAGGGGTGGTGCGGCAGGCCTATTCCGAGGCAGACATCGCGGCGCGGAAATGGCTGGCCGGACGGATGGCAGAGGCCGGGCTGGAACCGCATTTCGACCCGCTTGGAAACTTGTTCGGTCTGGCCGGGGAGCGGAGCCTTCTGGTGGGCTCCCACAGCGACAGCCAACCCGAGGGCGGCTGGCTGGACGGCGCGCTTGGGGTGGTGGCCGGGCTGGAGATCGCCCGTGCGGCCAGGGAGGCAGGCGGCCCGCTCATTTCCTGCGTCAGCTTTCAGGATGAGGAGGGACGGTTCGGGGTGCTGACCGGGTCCGATGTCTGGTCCGGCAAACTGGCGCTGGATGAGGCGGATGGGTTCACCGACAGCTCTGGCAATACCCTTGCCGGGATGCGGGTGCAGATGGCGGAGCTGACGGGAGATTTTCTGCCGCATAAGCGCTTTAGCGGCTTTTTGGAAATGCATATTGAACAAGGCCCCTATCTGGAGGAAACTGGGCTGGGGCTTGGGGTGGTGACCGATATCGTTGGCATCCGGGACATGCGGATCACGTTTTCGGGGCGGCAGAACCACGCAGGCACCACACCGATGCACCTGCGCCGGGACGCGTTTCAGGCGCTGTCAGCATTCAACGCGGCGCTGAACAGCCGGTTTGCAAATGTGGTGACACCTGCCACGGTCTGGACCATCGGCCATGTGGCGCTGCATCCCAATGCGTCCTCCGTCGTGCCCGGGTGCGTCGAGTTTTCGATGCAATGGCGCGATGCCGATGCAGAGCGGCTGGCGCGGATGGAGGCGCTTATCAAGGAGACGGCGCGGGAGATTGCGGCTGATCACGGCGTGGCATCGGAGCTTGGCCCGGTGATGGGCATAGAACCGGCGGCGATGGATACGCGGTATCAGGCGGAACTGGAGGCCGCTGCAGAGGTGTCCGCGCCGGGTAAGTGGCGGAAAATGCCTTCAGGTGCATTGCATGATGCAGCCAACCTTGCGACGGTGATGCCTGCGGGGATGCTGTTTGTGCCCTCGACCGGCGGTATCAGCCATGCCTTTGACGAGGACACGCCGGAGGCGGATCTGGTGCTGGGACTGCAAGTCCTGGACCGCGCAGCCCGGGCGTTGGCGGGGTGATCTGCAGGCAGATGCTCCCGCCTGTTCCTGATCATCCTTCCGGATGCCCTTCACGTTGGGCCGGGCGCCGCTGGCGCGGCGCTGTCAGCCCCGTCCGTAGCCGCGTTTGAGCATCCGGTTGCGGTGCTTGTCGGCAGCCAGGGAAGCCTCGCGCAGATTGGCGTAAAGGTTGATGACACTGTGCCCGTTACCGCCTGCTATGCCCCATTCGCGCAGCACTGAAACCTCGGAAAACAGGTTCATCGCCAGCTCAATGCGGTAGAACCGGGGCGGGCGCGAAGGGGCTTGGCGGTAGAGCAGACAGGTGGCCATCTCTTGATTCTACGCCATGCGATTCGCCTCGGCAAGAATCTCTGTGCCCGGCCGCGGAGCGCGAATCCCAAGAGTGCGGAAAACTGCGCTGCCACGGAGAACACCAACCAGCGCAAAACCGGAATGCCAATCGCGTAGACGACGCAGCGCACAGCCAGGCCGGCGCCAGTCACAGTCCGGAAAAGGCGGCAAAATGCTACAGCTGCGTTGTCTTTCTTTAGGCTTACATGAAAGCATGAGTGTAGCGCGGACAGTTCGGTCTTCTGGCGGAGCGGGGTCAGCCCCAGTCCACATCGCCCAGAAAGATGTAACCCGCGCCATAAATCGTCTTGATCAGACGCGGGTTTTTGGGGTCTTCACGCAGCTTGGTGCGCAGACGGGAGACGCGCACATCCATGGCCCGGTCAAAGCTTTCGCCGGCCGCGCCGCCAAGCGATTCCTGCATCTGAGCGCGCGAAATCAGCCGCTTGGGGCTGTCGAGGAACAACCGCAGCACTTCGCCCTCGGCATGGGAAAACGGCGTTTCACTGCCTGCGTCATCCTCAAGCACGTAGCGGTCGAAATGCGCGGTCCAGCCGGAGAAACGCGCAGTGTCGCTGACGGCAGCTGCAAGGCGGGGGCCGCCGCGCAGCCGGGCGCGAACACGGGCGACCACTTCGGCCGGATCAAATGGCTTTGTGATGTAATCATCTGCGCCCAGCTCCAGCCCCGTGACCCGGTCCTGCACCTGGGCGCGGCCGGAGATGATAATGACTGCCGCGCCTTGTTCCAAAGCCAGCCGGTGCACAAGCGCCAGCCCGTCGGTGTCAGGCAGCGACAGATCAACCAGGCAAACGTCGGGTGTCATCCGGTTGAGGGCCGCCTCGAATTCGCGCGCGCGGGCAAAGCTTTGGGTGCGGAAGCCTGCGTCCTCCAGCGTGTCGGTCAGGATCCGGCGGATCTCCGGCTCGTCATCCAGGATGGTGACCAAGGGCGATGTCATGCGGCGGGCTCCGGTTTAATCAGCGCGGACAACTGGTGCGTGGTAAAGGGTTTGCGCAAAACCGGGCCGCATTTCAAGGCCTTGCGGAACAATGGGTCGCTGACGGGAAGGGACGTCATCAGAATGCAGGGCAGGTTTGAGCCGTCCAGCCGGGTGGCCAGGTCGATACCGGTGGCCGTGCCCTTCAGCTTGATATCTGTCAGCACCAGCGCGATGTCCGGCAAATCGGCGGTGAGCGCACTGGCCTCATCTACGCTGGCTGCTTCTATGACAGTGTAGCCAAGATCGATCAGCATATCGCGGAATGCGGTGCGTAGTTCTTCGCTATCCTCGACCAGCAGGGCCATGCCGCCCTTGGCATCCGGTGCCAACCGGTAGGGCAGGCGCAGGGTAACCGAAGCGCCGGTTTGGGTGTTGCCGATCCGCATGTCGCCGCCCGCCAGTTTGGCCATGTCGTAGACCATTGGCAGGCCAAGGCCGGAGCCCTCACTGCCTTTGGTGGTGAAGAAAGGATTCAACGCGTGGTCCAGCGCTTCGGGAGAAAAGCCGGGCCCGGTGTCGGTCACCGTGATTTCCACCCAGGTCCGCCCGACAGTATGTGCGCTGACAGTTATCTGGCCCGAGGTTCCACAGGCGTCGCGAGCGTTCAGGATCAAGTTTAAAAGCGCATCCTGCAGTTTGCCGCTATCCAGAAGCAGGACCTCGTCCGGCATGTTATCAAGGATACTTAGCCCAATACCCTGGGGCAGTGAGGGAGAGGCGAGGATCTTCAATTCACCCAGCAGCGTGTGCATGTCGGCGGCTTGAGGGCGCAAGGTGCGTTGGCTGGTCATTTCGGCAATCCGGTGGAGCAGCCGGCCGCCGCGCTTTGCGGCGGAAAGCGTGCCTTGAACCAGTTCGGTTGCCTCGCTGCTCAGCCCCATTTTCTCCAGCTTGCTCTGCATCCCGAGAATTATAGTCAGAAGGTTGGAGAAGTCATGTGCCAGGCCGCTGGTCATCTGCGCCGCCATCTCGCGGCGGCGAGCTTGCTGCAGGGCAACCCGGGCCTGGGTTTCTTCAGTCACATCCATCGACAGGATATAGACACCGCCGCACTGGTCCGGGGTGAAGGCCACCCGAATGCGGCGGCTGCCGTGGCTTTCAGTAAATTCGAAAACTGGGCTGCCACCTTTGTAAGCGGCCAGCAGATGCGGCTCGATCCGCTCAAAGGCAGTCTCCCCCAGTGCGTCTGCAATATGCATACCGAGGATATCAGAGGGGCGGCTGGGAAACACCGAGCTGAGACGGCGGTTGGTATAGGTGTAAAAGCCGTCCGCATCGACGTGGGCGATATGGGCGGGCATCATTTCCGTCGTGAGCCGGGTACGGCCTTCGATCTCTGTCAGCTGGCGCTTGGCCTCTTCCAGCGCAGTATTCGTGGCCTCCAGCTGGCGGTTGGCGGCAGACAGCTCCTCGGTATGGGTGATCAGCTTCTCGGACAGTTCCTCCGACCGGGAGCGCAGCAGCTGCTCGGCCTGTTTGGTGCGGGTGATATCGGTATAGACCGTGACCCAACCGCCCTGTGGCAGCGGCGAGCCTTCGATGGAGATCATCTGCCCGTTGGGGCGTTCGCGCTCCAAGTAGTGGGGCACGAAGTCCAGAGCCTGCTCGACCCGGCTTTGCACGATCGCTTCGATATCCGTTTCCGGCGCGTATTCCCCGTTTTCAGCCAGGAAGCGGATTGTCTCGGCAAAGGCGGCGCCGGGTTGCACCAAGTGCTCCGGCAGGTTGAACATTTCCTGGAAACGGCGATTGCAGACGGCGAGCCGCAAATCGTTGTCATAGATCGACAGAGCCTGGGCGATCAGGTTCAGCCCGGCGGTGGTCATGGCGGCGTGCGGCTTGCTTGTTCGGTTCATGGTTCTCCCCGCTTCATGGCTAGCACCGCGGCGGTAGCGGGGCAAATTGCTATTCGGCCGCGGGAGGAGACCGTACCGCCGTGTAATGCCGCCAATTGTCTTTTGATTGCCGGACGCAGCATTCAGCAGATGGCGCATTAGATGCGGAATTTGGCGAGGCTGGCCGCTGCGTTTGAAGCGGATTCCGGCCGATTCATGCGCATCCGGCGGGCTTTGCGATGGCGCCGCAGCAATTGCTGCAGGGTTTTCTGTGTCCGGATCCACGGCACCTTGTGCGTTGGCCTGTGAAACAGGGAGGAGATGGCTGTTACAATTCGTAAGATTTGGGAAAACTTCAGGAAAAAGTTGACTGGCTAGCATGTCGTTGACCCTAATCGGGGCAGAACCGCGGCCAGCGGTCGGTCCGGTAGTAAAGCCGGAAAGGGAGGAAAAAAAGTTGGCTCAGATGCAGATGGGCGCCGAAGGGAAACTATCCCTGCCGGCGCTGCTTCAACGCAATGCGGCGCAATTCGCAAGTGCACCGGCCTATCGGGAAAAGGAATTCGGCATTTGGCAATGCTGGACCTGGGCCGAAACGGCAAAGGAAATCGAGGCACTGGCGCTGGGCTTCATCAACCTTGGCGTGAACGAGGGCGATTTCGTTGCCATCATCGGCCGGAACCGCCCCTATCTCTACTGGTCGATGGTCGCCGCGCAAGCCGTTGGAGCTGTTCCAGTGCCGCTCTATCAGGATGCGGTGGCTGAGGAGATGGCCTATGTGCTGGGGCACTGCGGTGCGCGCTTTGTGATTGTGGGTGATCAGGAGCAGGCAGACAAGGTGATCGAGATCCAGGATCAGCTGCAACAATTTGAGCATATGATCTATCTTGATCCGCGCGGGATGCGGAAATACGACCACACGCAGTTGCATCAGTTCAGCCATATTCAGGATCAGGGCCGCTCGGCGCGTGACGAACTGGCCAGCGAGCTGCAGGCGCGCCAGGCTAAGCTGACGTACGACAGCACTTGTGTGATGTTGTACACCTCCGGCACCACCGGCAAGCCCAAGGGTGTGGTGCTGTCGAACCGCAACGTGATCCAAAGTGCCAAGAACTCGGCCGAGTTCGACCGGCTGACCCAGGGCGAAAACATCCTGTCCTACCTGCCGATGGCCTGGGTGGGGGATTTCATCTTCTCGATCGGCCAGGCCTATTGGTGCGGCTTCTGTGTCAACTGCCCGGAAAGCGCCGACACCATGATGACCGACCTGCGCGAGATCGGTCCGACCTATTTCTTCGCGCCGCCCCGCGTGTTCGAGGGCCAGCTGACCAATGTGATGATCCGGATGGAGGATGCAAGCGCGCTGAAGCGCAAGATGTTCCATCATTTCCTGGCCCATGCGAAGAAGGTCGGCGGCGACATTCTGGACGGCAAACCGGTGGGTCTGATCGACCGGCTGAAATACGCGCTGGGCGATCTGCTGGTTTACGGGCCGCTGAAGGATACGCTGGGCTATGGCCGTATCCGCGTGGGGTACACGGCGGGGGAGGCGATCGGGCCGGAGATCTTTGATTTCTACCGCTCGCTGGGTATCAATCTGAAACAGCTTTACGGCCAGACCGAAGCCACCGTGTTCATCACCGTGCAGCCGGATGGCGAAGTGCGGGCTGATACCGTGGGCGTGCCGGCCCCGGAAGTAGAGATCAAGATCGGCGATAACGGCGAGATATTCTACCGTTCGCCGGGCACTTTTGTGGAGTATTTCAAAAACCCGGAGTCCACCGCCTCGACCAAGGATGCCGAAGGCTGGGTGGCCACAGGTGATGCCGGCTTCTTTGAGGAAGGGTCAGGGCATCTGCGGATCATCGACCGTGCCAAGGACGTTGGTAAGATGGCCGACGGTGCGATGTTTGCGCCCAAGTATGTAGAAAACAAGCTGAAATTTTATCCGGATATTCTGGAAGCAGTACTATTCGGCAACGGCAGAGACCGCTGCGTTGCTTTTATCAACATCGACCTGACGGCAGTGGGCAACTGGGCAGAACGCAATAATATCGCCTATGCCTCCTATCAGGAACTGGCCGGTCATCCGAAGGTTCTGGAAAGCATCCGCGGGCATGTGGGGGCGGTGAACCAGTCGGTGGCTGAGGATCCGATGCTGTCGGGCTGCCAGATTCACCGCTTTGTGGTTCTGCACAAGGAATTGGATGCGGATGACGGCGAAATGACCCGCACTCGTAAAGTGCGCCGCCGAATCGTTGAGGAGAAGTTCGACGATATAATCACCGCGCTGTACAACGGCTCGGAACAGGTCTCAACAGTTACGGAAGTGACCTATGAGGATGGCCGCAAGGGCTCCATCAGCGCAACGCTGACAATTGTCGATGCGGATGTAAAGCCGGCGGCAATTCACCAGGTGGCCGCGGAATGATGCACATGCGCCCGAATACTTTCCCGCCCTGTGCCCAGCAGGTCCGGGTGGTCTCAGATCAGGTCAGGATTGAGTCCAGGGTTGAAGGCCGTGTGGACCACCTGTTGAATTTTGAAAGTGGAGCTGAACCCGTGGGTCTGTTTGAGAATGGAGGCCAGGCTTTCGGATTGCGACAGGCCCATCTGCTTGCATTCAATGGCCATTGTCAAAAGGCAGGAATGCTCAAGTTCGCCAAACATAACTTCGATCTCCTTGCTGCTCGTTTTCTTCAAGTATCGCACGGATATCTTAAAATTTCTATGTGGCAAAAAAAGGGAGGCCGTTGTTATGCTTGACAATTCCTTAAGCTATGTCACCGAAGACGGCCGCACCATCGGCGGTGTGGTGATGGAAATGAAAAACATCACCCTGCGCTTTGGCGGCGTGGTGGCGATCAAGGATATCTCCTTTGACATCCGCGAGGGCGAAATCCGCGCAATTATCGGCCCTAATGGTGCTGGCAAGTCTTCTATGCTGAACGTGATTTCGGGCTTTTACGTGCCGCAGGAAGGCGAGGTGCTGTTTCACGGCAAGAAGCGCCCGCCGATGCGCCCTTATGAGGTGGCCCGTCAGGGTATCGCCCGCACCTTTCAGAACATCGCGCTGTTTGAAGGCATGAGTGTTTTGGATAACGTTATGACAGGTCGCCTTAACTATATGAAAACAGGTCTTTTTGCACAGGCTCTGTGGAAGGGGAAGGCCGAGCGGGAAGAGACCGAAAACCGCGAAGTTGTGGAGCGGGTGATCGACTTTCTGGAGATCCAGCATATCCGCAAGACGCCGGTCGCGCGGTTGCCCTATGGTCTGAAGAAGCGGGTTGAGCTGGCCCGAGCGCTGGCGGCAGAGCCAAAGCTGTTGCTGCTGGATGAGCCGATGGCCGGCATGAACGTCGAAGAGAAAGAGGACATGTCCCGCTTCATCCTGGACGTGAACGACGAATTCGGCACCACCATCGCCCTGATCGAACACGACATGGGCGTGGTGATGGATCTCAGCGACCGGGTCGTGGTGATGGATTACGGCAAGAAGATCGGCGACGGCACCCCCGACGAGGTGCGCAATAACCAGGATGTGATCGACGCCTATCTGGGGGTCAGCCATGACTGAGTTGCAATGCAGCAACACCCGGCTCCGGCGGGGTGACACCCGTACACCCCCTGTGCACCCCCTGTGCACCGCCGCAGCGCAGAACTCCGAGGAGAGCCTCTAATGCCCGAACAACTCGTCTTTGCGATGGAAGTGACGCTGAACGGCCTGATGGCAGGCGTGCTTTATGCGCTGGTCGCGCTGGGGTTTGTCCTGATCTACAAGGCCTCCGGTATCTTCAACTATGCCCAGGGTGTGATGGCGCTGTTTGCGGCGATGACGCTGGTGGGGATCATGCAGGGGCAGGTGCCGTTCTCGCATGTAATCAATGCGGTCTTTGGCGGCCATATCACCCATTTCGGCTGGAACGTGCCCGGCGTGCTGGCAATTGCGCTGACGGTTGCGGTGATGGTGCTGCTGGCCTGGCTGGTGCAAGTGCTGGTGATGAAGCATCTGGTCGGGCAGGAACCGATCATCCTGTTCATGGCCACTATTGGGCTTGCCTATTTCCTCGAAGGAGTTGCCGACCTGATGTGGGGCTCCGAGATCAAGGCGCTGGACGTGGGCCTGCCGCAGGGGATCAACCTGTGGCTCGACGAGGTCACCTTCAACATTTTCGGCTACGGCTTCTTTATCGACAATCTGGACATTGTTGCGACGGTGATTGCCGCTCTGCTGGTGGCCGGGCTGGTTTGCTTTGCCCAGTACACCAAGCAGGGCCGGGCGATGCGCGCGGTTGCGGATGATCACCAAGCGGCGCTGTCGGTCGGCATTTCGCTGAACTTCATCTGGGTGCTGGTTTGGTCAATCGCCGGTTTCGTGGCGCTGGTAGCAGGCATCGTCTGGGGCACCAAGTCCGGCGTTCAGTTCTCACTGTCGCTGATCGCTCTGAAGGCGCTGCCGGTTCTGATGCTGGGCGGCTTCACCTCGATCCCGGGCGCCATTGTGGGCGGGTTGATCATCGGTGTCGGCGAGAAGCTGTTCGAATTCGCCATCGGCCCGATGGTCGGCGGTGCCACCGAGAACTGGTTCGCCTATGTGCTGGCGCTGATCTTCCTGGTGTTCCGCCCGCAGGGCCTGTTCGGGGAGAAG
The DNA here is from genome assembly GCF_055902035.1 of Leisingera sp. SA215. Taxonomy (NCBI): domain Bacteria; kingdom Pseudomonadati; phylum Pseudomonadota; class Alphaproteobacteria; order Rhodobacterales; family Roseobacteraceae; genus Leisingera; species Leisingera sp. SA215. The sequence goes on from NZ_JBVVXU010000014.1 coordinate 108,965, forward strand.
ATCATTGAACGGGTTTAACGCTCATATGATCTGCTCCCTGCCTGCTCAGCCTTCCAGCTTGCGGAAGGCGGCGATGACGATGGCGGCGAATACTGTGGCAACCAGCGTGAAGGCAATGGTCAGGTCACCGATCAATCGCCCGGTCAAAAATGTCAGCAGCCCTGCACCGCAAAGCCCCATCAGCATCAGCCCCCAAGGACCCGGAGCGGCACTGGCACTCCGCCGCGGTTGCGGTGCCGGCTCGAACGGCGGCAGCACGGTTGCGTCTTCCACCGTTTCCAGCAGCCGGCCCTTGGCCTCTGCAAATGCGGCAGCAGTTATATCACCCTTCTTCCGCGCGGCCTCCAGCCGCCGGATTTCCTCGAAAATCGCGGTCATTGATCCCACTCACTTTACCCAAGCAAAGGGTGGCAGAAAGAAATGGGCAAAATGTGGCCAAGCACGGATTTCTGACAAACTGGTTAACGCCGGCGGTGCGGCATGAGCAAGGCGGTTGCCATAATCAACGTGATCGCCTGGGCGGGATTTTGGGCATTTGGGTTTCTGGCGCTGACTGCGGAGGGGTTTACAGAAACCCAGATCGTGACCGCTGCGCTGCTGGCTTCTGCGGGGCTGATCACCGGGATCATCGCCTATTTGCGGCTGGTGCGCGGCAGCGAGCAGAGCGGTTATGCCAAACCGTCGAACCGGATGACCCGCGCGCAGCGCGACGCGGCGCAGGCACAATGGGGGCAGATCGAATGACTGCCTCTGCTGAAACATTCAAGACAAACACCCGGACCGGGCCCCGTTTGCAACAGAAAGGGAGCATCTGAGACATGTTCTACCGTGAAGCCGGAGACTTCAAAACCTCCTATGCCGATGACAGCCAGACCTTCCCGATCAAATTCGACCGTGTCCGCTATTACGCGGTGCTGGCGGTGGCCTTTGGCATCATCCCCTTCCTGATCAACGACTACTGGGCCAATGCGATCCTGCTGCCATTCCTGATCTATTCGATCGCTGCAATCGGGCTGAACATCCTAGTGGGTTACTGCGGGCAGGTCTCCTTGGGCACCGGCGGGTTCATGGCGGTGGGGGCTTACGCCTGCTACAAGCTGATGACTGCCTTTCCCGAGGTCAGCATGTTCATCCATGTGCTGCTGGCAGGCGGCATTACTGCAGTGGTCTGTGTTGCCTTCGGCCTGCCGTCATTGCGCATAAAGGGCTTCTACCTGGCGGTGGCGACGCTGGCGGCGCAGTTCTTTCTGGTCTGGCTGTTCAACCGGGTGCCTTGGTTCTACAACTATTCGGCTTCGGGGCAGATTAACGCGCCAGAGCGGGATACTTTTGGCATTTTGATCACCGGCCCCAATGCACCGGCCTGGGCCACATATCTTTTCTGCCTGATCTTCCTGGCGTTCTGCGCGCTGGTTGCCCGCAACCTGACCCGCGGCACCGTTGGCCGAAGCTGGATGGCAATCCGGGACATGGATATCGCGGCGGAGATCATCGGGGTGAACCCGCTGAAAGCCAAGCTGACCGCCTTTGCCGTCTCCGGCTTCTTCATCGGCATCTCCGGCGCCTTGTTCTTTGCGGTGTACCTGGGCGCGGTTGAGGTCGGCGAGGCGTTCGGCATCAGCAAGTCATTCCTGGTGCTGTTCATGGTGATCATCGGGGGGCTGGGCTCGATCTTCGGCTCTTTCGCCGGCGCGGCCTTCCTAGTGCTGTTGCCGGTGATCCTGAAGGTGGTGGGCGTGGACCTGCTGAACTGGCCCACTGACATTGTGGCGCATTTCCAGCTGGTGATCGTGGGGGCGCTGATCATCGTTTTCCTGATCGCAGAGCCGCACGGGATGGCGCAGCTGTGGCGCGTCGCCAAGGAGAAACTGAGACTCTGGCCCTTCCCGCATTGATGCGGGGCGGTACAAACGCTGGCGGGGAGAAGGGCAAGACCACCCCCGTTTTAGAAAACCATCGGATAAGACCAAAGGGAGGATTTAAGCCGATGAAAAAGACACTGACCACACTGGTGCTGGGCACCGCGATGGCAGCCGGTCCGGCAATGGCGGACCTGGTGTTCCCGGATCTCAGCTATCGGACCGGGCCTTATGCCGCTGGCGGTATTCCGTTTTCGGACGGCTACAACGACTATTTCACCCTGCTGAATGAACGCGATGGCGGCATCGGCGGCGTGCCGGCCAAAGTGATTGAATGCGAAACCGGCTATAACACCGAAAAAGGTGTGGAATGCTATGAATCCACCAAGGGTCAGGGCGCACTGATCTATCAACCGCTGTCCACCGGCATCACCTACCAGCTGATCCCCAAGGTGACGGCTGACAATATCCCGCTGCACACCATGGGTTACGGCCGTACCTCGGCTGCAAACGGCGAAGTGTTCAGCCATGTGTTCAATTATCCGGCGAACTACTGGAACGGTGCCTCAGGGGTGATCAGCTATTTGTTGGAGGAAAACGGCGGTGATCTGAGCGGCAAGAAGATCGCTTTGGTCTATCACAACTCCGCCTATGGCAAGGAGCCGATCCGCACGCTGGAGGAACTGTCGAAGAAACATGGCTTTGAGCTGGTTACCCTGCCGGTGGACCACCCGGGCCAGGAGCAGAAATCGCAATGGCTGCAAATCCGCCGCGAGCGTCCCGACAATGTCGTGATGTGGGGCTGGGGTGTAATGAACCAGGTGGCGATCCAGGAAGCCGCCAACATTCGTTTCCCGATGGAGAACTTCATCGGCGTTTGGTGGTCCGGTGCGGAACATGACGTAATGCCCGCGGGCGACAAGGCCGATGGTTACAAAGCTGTGACCTTTCACAACGTGGGCCGCAACTTTCCGGTGTTCGACGACATTCAGAAGTATGTCGTGGATGCGGGCAAGGCTGCAGGTGCCGGCGATCAGGTTGGCAACGTCCTGTATAACCGCGGCATGTATGCGGCGATGCTGGCAGCCGAGGCCGCCAAAACTGCGCAGGAAATCCATGGTACTGCGGATATCGACGCTGCGATGATGCGGGACGGCATGGAAGCGCTGGTAATCGACGAAGCCAAGATGGCTGCGTTGGGGATGCCGAACTTCGGCCCGGCCTTCAACGTGTCCTGCGACAACCACGGCGGCCCCGGCCTGGTGGGGGTGACCCAGTGGGATGCGGAGAGCAAAACCTGGTCACTGATCTCGGACTTCAAACCATCCGATACCGAAGTAATCGGCAAGCTGGTTGAAGAAGATTCAGGCGCCTATGCGGCTGAAAACAATATCGAGCCCCGCTGCAACTAAGGGCTTTGGCCGGCCCTGTCTTTCAGGGGCTGGGAACAACCGGCGCGGCGGAGAACCGCCGCGCCACTCAACAGGGTCCCGGTTCAGGTCCGGGACAGGCATGAGGACACGCTTTGATGCTGGATGCAGCGAACACCGCCGAGGTGCAGGCCGAGACCCTGCTAGAGGTCAACAATATCGAGGTGATCTACAATCACGTGATCCTCGTTCTGAAAGGCGTAAGCCTGCATGTGCCGAAGGGCGGCATCACCGCGCTGCTGGGCGGCAACGGGGCGGGCAAGACCACGACGCTGAAAGCGGTGTCGAACCTGCTGCATTCAGAGCGCGGCGAGGTGACCAAAGGCTCTATCAAGTACCGCGGCGCGCATGTGCATGAGCAGGACCCGGCGGAGCTGGTGAAGAAGGGTGTCATTCAGGTGATGGAAGGCCGTCATTGCTTTGAGCATCTGACGGTGGAGGAAAACCTGCTGACGGGCGCCTATACCCGCTCAGACAGCGGGGCGAAGATTCAGGACGACTTGGAGATGGTCTATCACTATTTCCCACGCCTGAAGGAGCGGCGAAAGAGCCAGGCCGGCTATACCTCGGGCGGCGAGCAGCAGATGGTGGCGATGGGCCGGGCGCTGATGTCCCGGCCGGAGACCATTTTGCTGGACGAGCCCTCGATGGGGCTGGCACCGCAGCTGGTGGAGCAGATATTTGAGATCGTGAAGTCGATCAACGAGAAGGAAGGCGTCACCTTCCTTCTGGCGGAACAGAACACCAACGTCGCCCTGCGCTATGCCCATTACGGCTATATCCTTGAGTCGGGCCGGGTGGTGATGGACGGGCCTGCGGCTGAGCTGCGCGAAAACCCGGACGTGAAGGAATTCTACCTCGGCATGTCGGATGAGGGACGCAAAAGTTTTCGCGACGTGCGGTCCTACCGCCGCCGCAAAAGGTGGCTGAGCTGATGCGGGGAGATGACGTGATGAGCTTTTTTGACATGCTTGAAACCCGCAGTGCCGATGAACGCTCCGCAGACCTGGCAAAGACGCTGCCGGAGCAGATTGCCCGCGCCAAATCCGCCGCTGGATATGCTGAATTGCTGGACGGGGTGGACCCGGCAGCAGTGAACTCGGCAGAGGCGCTGGCGGCGCTGCCGGTGCTGCGCAAGTCGGAACTGAGCCGGGCGCAGGCAGCCAACCCGCCTTTTGGCGGCTTTACCGTGAAGCCTGCCACAGGGTTCGGCCATATTTTCCAAAGCCCCGGCCCGATCTATGAGCCGGGTGGGGTGGATGGCGATTGGTGGCGTATGGGGCGGTTCCTGAATGCGGCTGGAATCGGTCAAGGCGATGTGGTGCAGAACTGTTTTGGCTACCACTTGACGCCTGCCGGCATGATCTTTGAGAACGGTGCCCGGGCGGTGGGGGCGGCGGTGCTGCCCGCCGGCACCGGCCAGACCGAGCTGCAGGTGACCGCCGCGCGGGATGTCGGCGCCACGGCCTATGCTGGGACGCCGGATTACCTGAAGGTGATCCTCGACAAGGCCGATGCCATGGGGGTGGAGCTGAAGTTTTCCAAAGCGGCGGTGGGAGGCGGCGCACTGTTTCCCAGCCTGCGTCAGGAATATGCCGACCGCGGGATCAGCTGCCTGCAATGCTACGCCACCGCCGATCTGGGGAACATCGCCTATGAAAGCCCGGCGATGGAGGGGCTGATCACCGACGAGCATGTGATCGTTGAGATCGTCACCCCAGGCACCGGCAACCCGGTGGCACCGGGCGAGGTGGGCGAGGTGGTGGTGACCACGCTGAACCCGGATTATCCGCTGATCCGCTTCGCCACCGGCGACCTTTCGGCAGTAATGCCGGGTATCTCGCCTTGCGGGCGCACCAATATGCGGATCAAGGGCTGGATGGGCCGGGCTGATCAGACCACCAAGATCAAAGGGATGTTCGTGCGCCCCGAGCAGGTGGCGGCGCTGGTCGAAAAGCATGACGAGATCGTCAAGGCCCGGGTCATTGCCAGCCGCGATGGCGAAATGGACGCGATGACCGTGCAGATTGAGGCTGCGGACGGCGACGAGGCGGCCTTTTCCCGCTCGGTGATCGAGGTGCTGAAGCTCAAAGGCAGGGTTGAGGTGGTGGCCCCAGGCACGCTGCCCAAGGACGGGCTGGTGATCGAGGATCAGCGGACCTACGACTGAACCTGCCGTCGCGGCGGGGCGGGCGCCGAAGTTCGGCGCCCGCCGGTTGTTCTGAGGACCGTAAAACCCGCAGGGTGCTTTCCGGCTGGAATTTCTGACAGGAATAGTCGTAATAGGGCGGTGCAACACTCTGCCGGATCCATGACTGCCGCAAATGACTCCATAGATTACTCCCCCAAAGGACACCGCCGCGGCGGTAAGTCCGGCGGCGGGCTGTTCGCTTTTCTGGCCTGGGCGGTGGCGCTGTCCTGTGTCTTGCCGATGCTGGCGGTGGCGCTGGCAGCGGCGTTCGGCGGCACCGAAACCATCAGCCATCTCGCCAGCACTGTCCTGCCGGGGTACTCTCTGACCACGCTGGCATTGGTGACGCTGGTGGCGCTGGGGACTTTTGCAATCGGTACGGGGGCAGCCTGGCTGGTGACGATGACCCGGTTTCCTGGAGTGCGGTTTCTGGAGGTTGCTCTGGTGCTGCCGCTGGCGTTTCCGGCTTATGTGCTGGCCTATGCCTACACTCATATTCTTGACCATCCCGGCATCGTGCAATCCACCCTGCGCGAGGTAACCGGTTGGGGGCCGCGCGACTATTGGTTTCCGGAGATCCGCTCTACCGGCGGTGCGGCGGCAATGCTTGTTCTGGTGCTCTACCCTTATGTCTATCTGCTGGCGCGGGCAGCTTTCCTGCAGCAAAGCTCCAGTGCCTTCCTGGCGGCCCGGGCGCTGGGGAAAAACGCTTGGGCGGCATTCTGGATGGTTAGTCTGCCGATGGCGCGGCCGGCAATAGCCTCAGGCGTGCTCCTGGCAGTAATGGAGACCATCGCGGATTTCGGAACCGTGTCCTACTTCGGGGTGCAGACCTTTGCTACTGGAATCTACACCAGCTGGTTTTCGCTCGGCGACCGCGGTGGCGCGGCGCAGCTTGCGCTGTGCCTATTGGGATTTGCACTGACGCTGGCGGTGGTAGAGCGGTCGACGCGCGGACGGGCCAAATACCACCACGCGGGCAAACACCACAATCAGATGCCGCCGGCCGAGCTGGGCGGCATCAAGGCGGCGGTTGCTGTCTTTTGCTGCGCGGTTCCGGTGATACTCGGTTTCTTGCTGCCGGTGGCGGTGCTGTTCCTGATGAGCTTTGATTCCGAGCAGAACCTGTTCAGCCGCCGCTATATCGATTTCACCACCAATTCAATCACTTTGGCGGCGGCGGCGGCTGTGCTGACGGTGGCCGCTGCGGTGTGCCTCGGGTTCTATCAGCGCTTGCGACCCGGCCGGGTTTCTGCTGTCGCGGCCTATTTCGCACGGTTGGGCTATGCGGTGCCGGGCGGGGTGATTGCGGTGGGGCTGATCGTGCCCTTTGCCGCCTTTGACAATGCGCTGGACGCCTGGATGCGGGAGATGTTTGGCATCCGAACCGGGCTTTTGGTGACCGGGTCGATCTGGTTGCTGGTCGCAGCTTACGGTGTGCGGTTCATGGCCGCTGCATTGGGGGCTTATGAAGGCGGGCAGGCTACCATGCATGCCAACATGGATGCGGCCGCGCGTTCCTTGGGGCAGGGGCCCTTGGGGATGCTGCGCCGGGTGCATCTGCCGATCCTGACACCCAGCCTTCTGACGGCGCTGCTGATTGTCTTTGTCGACGTGATGAAGGAACTGCCGGCTACGCTGATCATGCGGCCGTTTAACTTTGACACTTTGGCAGTGCAGGCGCACCGGCTGGCGGCGGATGAGCGGCTGGAGGGCGCCGCGGTGCCCTCGCTGGTAATCATGGCGGTCGGGCTGCTGCCAGTGATTCTGATCTGCCGCCAGGTGGGGCGGCAGCGCTAGCAGCAACAAAAATTGACTTTTTGTGGTCCGGGGCGCTTAGGCCACCCACCAGGCCTCAATCTCCTCGCGGGATATCCGGCCTGCCGGACCTAGGCCCACCAGCAGGGTTTCCTCAGCTTCGCAGCGCTTGGCCTCGACATGGCGGCCCACCACGTGCAGCTCATAGCCGCCGCCGGTTGTCACCACAAAACCCTTCATCCGGTAAAGCCCGGCGGGCCGGCCTGCCAGCTTGTCCCCCAGTGCGCGGCGGTCCAGCACATCGTTGCTGCGGTGCTGCCAAGTGGCGTAGGCGGGATGTGCGGTCACGGTGCGACCTTTGGGCAGCGGCACCACGTCGAACAGCAGCTCGGCCACGGGTGATCCATTCAGCACGGTAGGCGTGCGGGCGCCGGCCTTTTTCAGCAGGGCGGAGACCGTCTCGTTGATGTCATCGCATTTGGAGACGATCACCAGATCAGCGGCTCGAATTTGCTGCTCGGCCTGCGGTGCAATCAGTGGGTCGCTCAGCAGGGTTCCGGCATTTTCCGCATCCACCAGAGTAATGATCCCGCCATAGCTCAGCCCGTTTTCATTCAGTACCGAATTGGCGATGGCGACCGGGTCGGAAATACCGCTGGCTTCGATGACCAAATGATCCGGCCGGTCCCGCCGGTTCAGGACTTCGCGCAACGCGGCGGACAGGTCATCGCCCATCGTGCAGCAGGCGCAGCCATTGGTAAGAGCAATCTTGCCGCCGGCGGTTTCTTGAATCAAAGCGTCATCAATGTTGATCGCGCCGGAATCATTCACGATCACGGTCAGCTTCAGCCCGTGATCTTCGGCTAAAAGGCGGTTGATCAAGGTGGTCTTGCCCGCGCCCAGATAGCCGCTGATAATTGTTACCGGCAACCGGTTCATAAGCTCTGTTCCCCCAGAGCGCGGAAAGCTCTCAACCGCATGCGCTCCACCCTGAAATTCAAGATGCGGGAACATATAGGCCGGTAGTTTGAACGGGTCTAGCAAAAGCTCCGCCAGCCTCCAACTTTCACCGAGCGGGGTGCGATTGTCTTCTTGGAAGATGCCGCAGTCACAGAAAAAGCGCGGGCTTTGCCGCGCTTTTCCGTGTGTGGTTCCGGCAGGACCTACTTCCAGCCGACGTCGTTGAAGATCTTCTGAGCTTCGGGGAGGTTCTTGGCAACTTCCGAGAGGTTCACGTCATCCGGCTTGAAGTGGCCAAGCGCCGCAATCGACGGGGCGAGGCCAATACCTGGAACTGCCGGGTATTCGTCGTTGCCGGCCGAGAAATACGCTTGGGCGGAATCACTGGCGAGATACTCCAGAAAGGCGATGGCGTTTTGCTTGTTCGGCGCATGCACGGCCACGCCGCCTCCGGACAGGTTCATGTGTGCGCCCTCAGTGTTCTGCGAGGGGAACAGCCAGCCGATCTGATCGCGGTTCTCGGAGATGCCCTTGACGTTTTTGCGGATTGAGCGGGCGAAGTAATAGGTGTTGGCCACTGCGATATCGCATTCGCCCGAGACGATGCCACGCATCTGGTCAGTATCGCCGCCCTGCGGATCGCGGGCCATATTGGCAACTACGCCTTTGGCCCAGTGTTTGGCTTGTTCGGCACCGTGATGTGTCACGATCGAGGCCAGAAGGGTCTGGTTGTAGGTGTTCTTGGAAGAGCGGATGCAGATCATGCCTTTGTAGGAGGGGTCAGCCAGATCCAGATAGGTCAGCGGCGGGTTTGCCACTTCGGCCTTGTCATAGAAGATGATCCGCGAGCGCTGGCTGAAACCGAACCATTGATTGTCCTCATCCTGCAGATAGGCTGGCACGCGGGCTTCCAGTGCATCGCTGTCGATGCTTTGCAGCACGCCTGCGTTCTTGGCGCGGGTCAGGCGCGAAGTGTCGACTGTGATTAGAATGTCGGCGGGTGAGTTCTCGCCTTCGGCCTTCATCCGCGCGATCAGCTCATCCGCGTTGCCTTCGATTCGGTTGATGGTGATGCCGGTGGCCTCTTCGAAATCTGAATAAAGCTGTTCGTCAGTGTCATAATGGCGCGACGAATAGATGTTCAGCTCGCCTTCGGCTGCAGCGGAGGAGGCGATGGCAGCGGCTAGGGCGCCGGCCAATACGGTTGAGGCTTTCAGCATAGGGTGTCCCGTTCTTCTGTGGCTATTATTCCGACTGAAAGAGTCAATTAAAGAAATCGGCCGAAAATGCAATGAATTTCCGACTGAAACACTCGGAAAGTTTGCTCCGCGGCTGGGGTGTGTCAGGGAGATAAGAAGAGAAAGACAGCGGCGGGCCTCCCGCCAGTCGGAGTGTCACACCTGAAGGGGAGAAGAATCGCCTGGCCTCGGCAGGGGAACTGCGTTTTCTGGGCATTCACCTATGAGCGCCCAGAAAACGCAGGCGCTGAATGCAAAAAAACCGCATCGGGTGATGCGGTTTTCTTCATGTCGCTTTGTCGGATCTTAACCCTGGCGCGCTTTGAACTTGCGCTGGGTCTTGTTGATCACGTAAACGCGGCCTTTACGGCGCACAACCCGGCAATCGCGGTGCCGGTTCTTCAGCGAACGGAGCGAGTTCTTGACCTTCATGGTCTCTCTCCTTGTCTGCGGCGCGAACCAGCGCCTGGGTTAGCGGATGCCGTGGCCGGAGCCAGGGCAATGAATGGATGGTGGGCGATACAAGGATCGAACTTGTGACCCCTTCGATGTCAACGAAGTGCTCTACCGCTGAGCTAATCGCCCACTCTGGCCTGCGCGCCGTTCCTGCCCCTTGGAAGTGAAAGGGGCGCGGGGTGCCGCGCCGGTGAGGGGGTCTATAAATAGAGTCGCCGGCAGGCGCAAGAGCTTTTGACCGCAGAAATTTCCGCTCTATGCTGTTTCTTGCAGAAGAAGCACCGGAGCAAGGATGCCTGATACAGCGTTTTTCGTGATTTCACCGCAGAAACTGGCGTCCGCCGTGGTTTTTGCCTCACCGCACAGCGGTACGGATTATTCCGATTCCTTTCTGGCACAGACGATCCTGGGGCGGCAGGAGATCCGCAGCTCGGAGGATGCCTTTGTCGACCGGCTATTTAAGGCTGCGCCGGAATTCGGCTCGCCGCTGCTGATGGCTGTCAAACCGCGTGCCTACCTGGACCTGAACCGGTCGCCGGACGAGCTGGATCCGGCGGTGATTGAAGGCGTGCAGCCGCGCGGTCAGAATCCTCGGGTGGCTTCGGGCCTTGGTGTGATTCCCCGGGTGGTGGCCAATGGCCGGGCTATTTACCGCGGCAAACTTCCGGTGACAGAGGCAGAACAGAGGATCAGATGCTGCTGGCACCCTTACCATCGGGCGCTGAAAGGACTTTTGGAGCAGGCGCATCAGTATTTCGGACAGGCGATTCTGGTCGATTGCCATTCGATGCCGCACGAGGCGATCGACACCATGGTTCCGTGCAGGGGCGGCAAGCCCGAGGTGGTGCTGGGCGACCGGTTCGGCGCAGCAGCCGACAACAGTGTTGTGGACCGGATCGAAGCGGCCTTCGCTGCGGCTGGACTGAACGTCGCCCGCAACACGCCGTTTGCCGGCGCTTATATTGCTCAGACCTATGGCCGCCCGTCGCGGCGCCAGCACGCGGTTCAGGTTGAAATCGACCGGGCGCTGTATATGGATGAAGCCAATATCCGACCTAACGGGAACTTTGAGCCGCTGCAGCAGTTGCTGCGCCAAGTGATTTCGGAGATCGCGGCGATCGGGCGAGACGCGCTGCCGCTGGCAGCGGAGTAGACTGAAGGTGTCTGCGGTTCAGCGCAGCGCGCGGCCTTTGAGAATCGCGCTCTCTCCAAACCGCTTGCGTATGGCATCGGTGGCGCGTTCCGCATCAGCCCGCTTGCCAGCCTGTGGATCTAACAGGTCGCCAGTATCGTCCGCCTGCGATTCGGGCACCAGATCTGAGATGCCGCAGCCCAGCAGCCGGTAGGGGCCTTCATCGCCAACCTGGTCCAGCAAGTTTCGGGCGGTGCGGTAAATACGGTCGGCGATCTGGGTGGCGCTGTGCAGTGTCACCCGCCGTGTCAGCGCCGAATGATTGGTGCGTTTAAGTTTGAGTGTGACAACCCGGCCGGCAAGCTCGCGCGCTTTGGCGCGGTCGGAAACCTGTTCCGCAAGCCGCCACAAGTGACCATCCAGGGTTTCTGTGCTGGCGGTGTCTTCATAGAAAGTAGTTTCCTTGGATATTGATTTAACGGGCGCATTGGCGGAAACCCGGCGCCGGTCCTGGCCACGGGCCAGATGCCAGAGCCGGTCGCCCATCGAGCCGAAACGGGTGTGCAGAGCCTCGCGGTCCCAACGCAAAAGGTCCGAGAAAGTGCGGATGCCGGCTTTTTCAAGGCTGACCTGGGCGGCTGGGCCAATGCCCCAGATTAGCCGAACCGGTTTTTCGCGCAGGAAATCACCAGTCTCCGCCTTGCCGATCACGGAGAACCCGCGCGGCTTGTCGAGATCGGAGGCAACTTTGGCCAGAAACTTGTTGTGGGAAAGGCCGATGGAGCCGGTGACGCCCAATTCGCCCTTCATCCGCCTGACCAGCCGCGCCAGCATCACAGCAGGTGGCGCACCATGCAGTTTCTCGGTGCCGCTAAGGTCCATGAAAGCTTCATCCAGCGACAGCGGCTCCACCTCGGGGGTCAGCTCATTCATTAATTTGCGAATTTCGCGGCTGACCTCTACGTAGACATCCATGCGCGGCTTCACCACCACCGCATCGGGGCAAAGCTTGAGCGCCTGGAACATCGGCATCGCGGAGCGCACCCCGCGTATGCGGGCGACATAGCAGGCGGTGGAGACCACGCCGCGCTTGCCGCCGCCGATGATCACCGGTTTAGCGGCCAGTTCTGGATTGTCGCGTTTCTCGACGCTGGCATAAAAGGCGTCGCAATCCATATGGGCGATGGTGAGGGAAAACAGCTCTGCATGCACCTTGATCCGCGGGCTGCCGCAAATCGGGCAGCGCCGGGCAGGGGCGATCTGGTTCAGGCAGTCTCGGCATAAGGCATGCATGGCGGTGTCGAACGGCTGACTTAATGGAAGAGCAAGCTTAGCCTGCGGCGGAGGGTTTGTCTTTAGCGTGGCCTGCCGTCAAGTGACAGGTCATGCCATTTGCGAGCGACGATTTTTCTGGTGCGAAACGGAACCTGTTTCTGGGCCGGGATTTGCTGGTCATCCTGCGCGATGACGCGCCGGATATTCTTTATCCCGGGCATTGGGACTTGCTAGGTGGCGGACGCGGGTGAGGTTCGGAGATGAGGGGCGGGGATGGGTGCTGATGCCGCCGGAGGTCTTACGCGCGCATTCATTGGCGGGCCCGCATTTTGCCAGCAGGATTCGGGACTACCTTGCGGTGCAGTATGTTTTCAAAGCTTGAAAGAAAGATCCCCCGCTGATCAGCGGGGGAGGTGACGGGTCTCAGGAAGAAAAGCCCGTCTGGGGAGTGTCTCGGGCACCAGAATCGCTCAGCCAGCTGTAAATCGCAAAGTCCGCGGCAGCAGGCAGAGCCCGCGGAGCTTCGAGGTGTGCTTTTGAAGGCACAGGGCAATTTGGCGCAGCTTATGTCGCCGTTGAAGGATTTCTCATTGAATAGAAGCGATTGACGTGGCGTCACTATGCTTTTGAACCGTAGCCCGCACTGGCAGATTGTGCTCAGGGAAGAAGATTTTTTCCGCCTAATTTTTGTGCATGAAGGTTTCTGTACTGTTCACAGTGCAGGCAGGCTGTGGCTGATTGCTGTTATTCTCGCAGGCTGGCCAGCTCTGCAAGAATGGCTTCAGCTGCGGCGCGGGGGCTGTCCGCCTTCCAGATGGGGCGGCCGACTACGATGTGGTCGGCGCCATCGGCAATGGCGCTTGCAGGAGTGGCAACCCGCTTTTGATCACCGAGGTCGGCGCCGGCGGGCCGGACGCCGGGGGTGACGATCAGCTTGCCTTCCGCCTCGGGCAGGGCGCGGATCAGTGCAGCCTCTTGCGGGCTGGCAATCACGCCGTCTGCACCGGCGGCAAAGGCATTGCCAGCGCGTTCCAGCACCAGATCCTGCACCGCGCCCTCTTTGATCAGCGCAGCGTCCAAGTCCTGACGGTCCAGCGAGGTGAGGATGCTGACGGCAAGGATTTTGAGGTCCTTGCCTGCGGCTCCTTCCTTGGCAGCGCGCACTACATAGGGGTCGCCGTGCACGGTAAGGAAGTCGAGGTCGAACTGGGCCAGGCCGCGCACCGCACTTTCCACGGTGGCGCCGATGTCGAACAGTTTCATATCGAGGAAGATACGCTTGCCGTGCTCTTGCTTCAGCTCGTTGGCCAGCGCCAACCCGCCGCCGGTCAGCATTCCGAGGCCGATCTTGTAGAAGGAAACCGCATCGCCCAGCTGTTCAGCCAGTTTCAGCCCGTCCAGCGCGTTGGGAACATCCATAGCAACAATCAGGCGGTCGTCGGCGCGCGGGGCTTGAGTCATGGCGGGATCCTTTGTGGCGGGTTTGGTGTGAAACTGGCGTTTCATACGCAAGAGACCGCGGTTGGGCAAGGTGCCAGCGGCAAGGGGAGGCTCCCGCAACTGAAGCAGCCCCTGGCGGGACAGATTGCAGTTTTGGGCCGGGCGCCGTGCTGACGCGCGGCGCGGCTGCGTCTTGCGGCGGCCGGAGCGGGAAAGTTGACGCAGGTCAGGGATTTGCACATCTTTTCGGTGTTTAATGATCTTGAAGCGGCTGGATTGCTTCCCACATGACAGACTGAGGCCCAGTCAGGGGTGTGCCGCGGAGCGGGCACTGCCAATCATCGGGCGCTTGAAAAAGGAGAGCAAGATGGACTTGAACAAGTTCACGGAGCGTGCACGGGGATTCGTGCAGGCAGCGCAGACGATTGCAATGCGCGAGGGGCACCAGCGGCTGGTGCCGGAACATATTCTGAAAGCACTGATGGATGACGACCAGGGGCTGGCCAGCAACCTGATCACCCGCGCAGGCGGCGCACCTGAGCGTGTTCTCGAGGCGGTTGAGGTTGCTGTGGCCAAGCAGCCCAAGGTCAGCGGCGATGCGGCCCAGATCTATCTGGACGGGCAGACGGCCCGCGTGCTGGATGAGGCCGCCAAGATTGCTGAGAAGGCGGGCGACAGCTTTGTGCCGGTGGAAAGGCTCTTGATGGCGCTGTGCATGGTGAAATCCAAGGCCAAAGAAGCCTTGGAAGCCGGCGGTGTCTCGGCTCAGAAACTGAATGAAGCAATAAATGATATCCGCAAAGGGCGCACTGCAGACACAGCCACGGCTGAGGAGGGCTATGATGCGCTAAAGAAATACGCGCGCGACCTGACCGAGGCTGCACGCGAGGGTAAGATCGATCCGATCATCGGGCGGGATGAGGAAATCCGACGCTCGATGCAGGTGCTGTCGCGACGCACCAAGAACAACCCGGTTCTGATCGGCGAGCCGGGGGTGGGTAAAACCGCTATCGCCGAGGGCATGGCGCTGCGCATCATCAACGGCGATGTGCCGGAGAGCCTGCGCGACAAGAAGCTGCTGGCACTCGACATGGGGGCGCTGATTGCCGGTGCAAAATACCGCGGCGAATTCGAAGAGCGCTTGAAAGCAGTGCTGACCGAAGTGACCGAAGCAGCCGGCGAAATCATTCTCTTCATCGACGAGATGCACACGCTGGTCGGCGCCGGGAAATCCGACGGCGCGATGGATGCGGCCAACCTGATCAAACCGGCGCTGGCCCGCGGCGAGCTTCACTGCATCGGCGCCACAACGCTGGATGAATACCGCAAATACGTGGAAAAGGACGCCGCCCTGGCGCGCCGCTTCCAGCCGGTGATGATTACTGAACCGACAGAGGAGGACACCGTGTCGATCCTGCGCGGCATCAAAGAGAAATATGAGCTGCACCACGGTGTGCGCATCGCCGACGCGGCGCTGGTGGCCGCGGCAACTCTGTCGCACCGCTATATCACCGACCGTTTCCTGCCCGACAAGGCGATCGACCTGATGGACGAGGCCGCGGCGCGGCTGCGGATGCAGGTGGACAGCAAGCCGGAAGAGCTGGATGCACTGGACCGGCAGATCCTGCAGATGCAGATCGAGGAACAGGCTCTGAAGCTGGAAGATGACGCGGCCTCGAAGGACCGGCTGGCGACTCTACAGAAGGATCTGTCGGATCTGCAGGAGCAATCGGGTGAGATGACCGCCCAGTGGCAGGCCGAACGCGACAAGCTGGCCGGCGCCCGCGATCTGAAAGAGCAGTTGGACCGCGCCCGTGCTGAACTTGAGATTGCCAAGCGGGAGGGTAACCTGGCCAAGGCGGGGGAGCTGTCTTATGGCGTCATTCCGGGGCTTGAGAAACAGCTGGTGGATGCCGAAAACCGCGAACAGCAGGGGCTGATGGTCGAGGAAGCCGTGCGCCCCGAACAGATCGCGGCGGTTGTGGAGCGTTGGACGGGAATTCCGACATCCAAGATGCTGGAGGGCGAGCGTGAGAAGCTGCTGCGCATGGAAGATGATCTGCACCGCCGGGTGATCGGTCAGAACGCTGCAGTGACCGCGGTAGCCAATGCGGTGCGCCGGGCGCGTGCGGGCCTGAACGATGAGAACCGGCCGTTGGGGTCGTTTCTATTCCTGGGGCCAACCGGGGTTGGCAAGACAGAGCTGACCAAAGCAGTTGCCGGCTTTCTGTTCGACGATGAGCACGCAATGGCGCGTATCGACATGTCGGAGTTCATGGAGAAACATTCGGTTGCCCGTCTGATCGGCGCGCCGCCGGGCTATGTCGGTTATGACGAGGGCGGGGTTTTGACCGAGGCTGTGCGCCGCCGCCCTTACCAGGTGGTGCTGTTCGACGAAGTCGAGAAGGCGCACCCGGATGTATTCAACGTGCTGCTGCAGGTGCTGGATGACGGTGTGCTGACGGACGGCCAGGGCCGCACGGTGGATTTCAAGCAGACGCTGATCATCCTGACGTCGAACCTGGGCGCGCAGGCGCTCAGCCAATTGCCCGACGACGCAGATGCGTCAGAGGCCAAGCGGGACGTGATGGATGCGGTGCGCGCCCATTTCCGGCCCGAATTCCTGAACCGTCTGGATGAGACCATCATCTTTGACCGGCTGGCGCGGACCGATATGGACGGCATTGTCGAGATCCAGCTGGAACGGCTGCTGAAACGCCTTGCGGGGCGCAAGATCACGCTGGAGCTGGACGCAGCGGCCAAGACCTGGCTGGCGGACGAGGGGTATGACCCGGTGTTCGGCGCCCGGCCGCTGAAGCGGGTGATCCAGCGCGCGCTGCAGAACCCGCTGGCCGAAGCCCTGCTTGGCGGTGAGATCAAGGATGGCGATGCCGTCCCGGTCTCGGCTGGCAGCGACGGGCTGATCATCGGCGACCGGCTGGGGACGACGGGCGGGCCCAAGCCGGACGATGCCGTGGTGCATTGAGGATATGCTGCAAGGAAGGCCCGCCAGAGATGGCGGGCCTTTGCCTTGAGCGGCGGCGTTTTTCAGTTCCGGTCTGCGGGCGCCTATGCCGGAGCGCTGCCCGTCCAGAATCAGGCAGCGGTCGTCACTCTCATGTGCCAGCTGGCTGAAGGACGACCGGTTCCGGCTTAGTTCCTGAAGGTTTGCGGCGGTGCTGGACTTGCGGAATTTCACTGATTGGAAACGCACCTCCGCCGGAGTTGCCGCTGCAGTAGACGGCCGGAGCACGCCAACCGAGCGTTCCGGCGTGCCTTTGGTGCGTTACCTGCGCAATGGCGCAAGCAACGCCGGCTGGATCAGGCAAAGGGTCTACTGGAAAGCACCGGCGACGCGATCACAAGCATCGGCCTGGCGGTGGGGTATGAAGGAACGCCCAATTTCATCAGCGCCTTCAGGTAGCAATTCGGACTGAGGCGCCCGGACAATTCCGGACGGCAGCTCAGGCTGCGGATATTTTGCAGCGCATAAGGCAGTTCACCCTTAGGCCGCTTCCTTGGCCATCCGGCGCTCGTATTTGCGGCGCAGGACTTTCAGACGGGGTTCCCAGTCATAGCGGGAGTCTTCGGTGGTCGGCGACCAGAACAGCTTGCCGCCATAGCGCCAGGGGTCGAGTACCAGACCGTCGTAAATGCCGCCGCCCTTGGCGGCGATAACCGCGGTGCTGTGATCGATGCGGAAATCGTTTTTAGGCTCGGCAATGGCACGCAGCAGTGAAAGCGTTCGGAAATTCTCCTGGCTGAGCCGCGCCTGCATGTCTTCGGCGTAATGCACGCAGAGGCCGCGCTCCTTGACCCCGGTGTTCACCATGGTGTTATGGAGGATCGGCGAAGTGGTCACTTCATATTGCTCGGCCAGCCGGGCGGAGTAGCTGTAGGCGATTTCTGCCGCGCGCCGGGCTTCATCCGGGTCCACTTGCGGGTCCAGGGTTTGCAGCGCACGCGAAAGCTCCTCGACATCGTGCTTGGTCGCGGTTGGGCGGGACGCGCAGCCAGCCAATGTGGCGGCGGCCAGCATCATCAAGGTAAAGAATAGGGGTTTCATCATGGTTTGCCCGTGCCGGAATTTCAGTTTCCGGCCAGCATAGTGAAATCACGCAAGCAGCGCAGCGGGGAATTTTCAAAGCTGCGGCTTATTCCTCGATGGCTTCCTGCACGATCGCGTCAAGAAGCGCGTGGATCACTTGCATTTCGCCTTCGGGGAAGGCGCGAAAGCCGATGATGACGTCTTCTGCGCCAGGAGGCTGAGCGACGAAGATGTCATAAGGGCAGAAAGTGATGTTCATTGGATTGGCCTCCATCACCTGGCGCGACAGTTTGGCGGAACAGAAAGAGAAGACCTGCGCATGGTCAAACAGCACAATTTCCGAGCCGACATCGGCGCGGGTGCGTTCCAGCATGTCGCCCACATGGCTGATGTGGTCGACCCGCAGCCCCCGGTTGGTAATAGCACTCTCAAGCCCGAATGTTACGTCATCAAAAGACAGGGGAGTGGTGTAGCTCACCATTTCCTGTGCGGCTGCAGCACTGGCATCTAGAACTAGGGCGGCTGCAAAAACATGTAATTTCATCTGGGGTCTCCCTAGGTGATTGCCGGTCCGCACCAGCTGTCCTGTAGGGCCGCGTGTGGAACGCATTGCATTTTTCGCATGAGAATGGGGGCAACCGCCACCGCAAAATTCCCGTAGACTTGGTTCCGGCGCCGGTGCCGCTGAAACGCCCTTATTTGGGTCACACAGGATGCAGATGGCTGCGCTACGTTACAGTTCTCTCGCGCAGTCGTTACAGGATATGTTTTGGGTTTTGCGCACGGGACCGTTACCTGAAAGGGAAGAGGATACTCAGGAGACGCAGATGGCGCACCGCTGGATCAACGATTTGACCCCTGCAGATGCAACACTGGAGGCCGCGTTCTGGAAACGCCGCCAGATCATGGCGGGGCTGATGGGGAGCGGCCTGGCCGCGACGCTGGGCGGACATGCGTGGGCGGAAGAGGGGCTGGAGCCGAACAGCTGGGAGGAAGTGACCAGCTACTGTAATTTCTATGAGTTTGGCACTGGCAAGAGTGATCCGCCTGCCTATGCGGACAGGATGACGACCAAACCTTGGAGCGTCAAGATCGACGGTTTGGTGGACAAGCCGGGCGATTATTCCTTTGAGCAGATCATGGGGGAGATGACGCTGGAAGAGCGCATCTATCGCTTCCGCTGTGTCGAGGCCTGGTCGATGGTGGTGCCCTGGCAGGGGTTTGAGTTGGCGGATCTTCTGAGCATGGCCGGCGTGCAGGAGGGGACGAAATACGTTGCCTTCGAAACCCTCTACCGGCCGTCCGAGATGCCCGGCACCGCCTACAAGGTGCTGGATTGGCCCTACCGCGAAGGCTTGCGCCTGGATGAGGCAATGCATCCGCTGACGATAATGGCGACGGGTATCTTCGGCAAACCGCTGCCCAATCAGAACGGGGCGCCACTGCGGCTGGTGGTGCCATGGAAATACGGCTTCAAGTCGATAAAGTCGGTGGTTCGGATTACCCTGACCGATCGGGAGCCGCCCACCAGCTGGAATATGGCCAACCGCCGGGAATACGGTTTCTACAGTAATGTGAACCCCGATGTCTCGCATCCCCGCTGGAGCCAGGCCAGCGAGCGCCGTATCGGCGGCGGGCTGTTCGCCAAGCGCCGGCCGACCCTGATGTTCAATGGTTACGGGAAAGAGGTCGCTTCCCTGTATGACGGGATGGACCTTGCCCGGCACTTCTGATCGGAGCCGTCTGATGGACAGGGTGAACCATCTTCTCCGCCGCTTTCCAGTCTGGGCCGTTTATCTGTTCGGGGCATTGCCTGCGTTCTGGTTCTTTTACCTCGGCCTCACCGGCGGCCTGGCGGTGGAGCCGATCAAGGCGCTGGAGCATGAATATGGCGAGCTGGCGCTGCAGCTGATGGTTCTCACTCTGGCCATTACCCCGTTGCGCCGGTTGGCGGGGCTGAACCTGATGAAGTTCCGCCGGGCGGTCGGCCTGCTGTGTTTCTTCTATGTGCTCTGCCATCTGCTGGTCTGGCTGGTTCTGGACGTGCAGATCCTTAGCCAGATCCTCGCTGATATTGCCAAGCGTCCTTACATCACTATCGGTATGGGGGGCTTTGTCCTGATGCTTCCGCTGGCTTTGACCTCCAACAATTTCTCTGTCCGGCGGCTGGGGCGTGCCTGGCCGCGGCTGCACAGGCTGACCTTTGCGGCAGGTCTTCTAGGAGCGCTGCACTACGTGATGCTCGTGAAGGGCTTCCAAATTGAACCGCTGCTTTACCTTGGTGCGGTTGTTGTCCTGCTGGTCCTTCGCCTGCCTGCCGCTCAATTTCGGAAGCGGCAGTCTGCATCCAGGGTTTCGGGTCGGGCCTAATTCGGATTCGCGACATCAGCATTGGAAAAAATGGCGGTCACTTTGGCCGTTCTTCTGTAATGGTCTGTTCTCCTTGCTGCGCTGGGCCTTCCTCTGAGAAATTTTGACCGGAGAGATTTGAGCGGGGTGGGTTTTGTTCGGCTGATTTGGGCTGGAGGGGGCGGGGCGACTCGTTTTTCGGGGGTGATTTTCTGTGATTCCGGAGGCGGGCCTGTGGATAAGGCGGGGTGGTCTGTGGGTAAATCCGCCGGATCCCGGGGCGGCGGGGTCCGGGGCGGGGTTTGGAGCGGGGTGCGGCGGTTCTGATGGCGGGAGGCGGGGCAGGGGGCGCGAGTTTATTCCGGCGTAAGTTATTGATTTTGCAGTGATTGTGGTTTTTCACGGCAGAAAGTTTTGTTTTTTGCGATTTTGGGCTTGCGGGTTTGGGGGGTGAACCGTAAAAGCCCCCTCACCGGCGGCGCTGAGGCGCAGCGGGACACACCGGACGGGGCGGCGGCGACGCAG